>CAYNPP010000175.1:0-3488 GCA_964399095.1 uncultured bacterium
CTATCCGTTCTTGCTATTAGCTCGGGGAGAGAACCGGCCTCGTTGAAAACTGGAATGATGACGGAGACTTCTGTTTGGTCCATTGTCTGGTGTACTCACAAGAGGCTAGTCGTCTTGTCTAGGCCCCGGAGAGCTGCAGCCCTCTTCATGTTCTTGAACCCTGATTCGGTTGAAAGCGTTACGTTTTTTTGGCGCCGGCGTGGAACCCGGAAGCCCAAAAAAAATATCCCGGTAGCAGAATGGGTAACAGAAGTAGGTACTGTAGGAAAGGCCAGAACCGCGTAGAGCATAGGCGGAACGCTGTCCTAGCGATTCGTAACGGCGGCATTGCGACGCAGAAAGTGGGGTGTTCGACGAAGAATCTTCCCGGCATTGGTACGGCGCGACGCGCGGCAGCCGATCCGTAGCCCAGAAGATGCTGATGTCGGAAGAAGGAGAACAGTTTCGTTCGGTTTTGATGTGTTACCGTAATGTCGGGGTCGAACATTATTTTTTCGCCGTTTTGCACTAACAGGAAGTTGAAAACTAAGTCCTCTGCACCGGGTGGTACGGGCCGGAGTGTTCCCACTGTTTGAAAAATTTCCCGACGAAAACAAATGTTGCAGTGCGGGATCATCGGGACAAGGCGCGATTCGCCGACGGGTATGTACTCGTTGAATTCTATCAAGTAAGACGCCGTGCCGACAATACTGTGCGGAGTGCCATTCAAAATAGCACCACCAACAGCCCCGTAGTGGCCTTCGTTATGGCGAGAGAGCAGACGCTGGAGCCAGTCGGAAGCGGGGACACAGTCTTGGTCCGTGATGGCGATCAAAGGGGCGGTCGCATGGCGTATGCCAACGCTTCTTGCCACGGATTGGTGGGTTTGTCGATGCAATGCCACAACAGTGATCGAAGGAAATTCTCTTCGAAGCCGGTCTGAGGTTCCATCTGCGGAACTGTCTACCACGATGATTTCGGCGGCGTGGGGTCCTCTTTGGTCGAGAAGAGCCGAGATGCAATCGTTAATCATCGATCCTGGTCTGAAGGTAGCAATTACCACTGAAATATCTGCTGCCAAGGCGTTTCTCCTAAAATTAAATTAGCAAAAATATGCCCGGATCGGGAGAGCCTCTGCTTTGGTTCGGGCCCGACCGGGTTACAAAGCGTTGAACGGCTCGGGTCTATATAAAGTGATCGGGCGGATGCTATGTTCTTGAAGGACGCCAGCGAACGAAAACCTGTAAGATTAGGCATTTTGGTAAGTGTAGAGTTTCGGGCGCGTAGTCTTACCGGTACCCGGCCTCAAAAGTAATGTGATTTCGTGTGGAGCCTTCAAAGTGTGGCAGGTTTTTGCCCTTTTAAAATATTGGCGCGGACGAGTCCGACGGATTACGTCGCGCTTTGTGAAGCCCGGTGGACTCTTGTTTGAATGGCTGTGGTCCGACGGCTACGCGAAATGGGCGCAAACGGCGGCCTCTCGGAATTCATTTCGTTGTACTGACTCCCGCGGATCCGGACCGCCAACTTTTTCGCTCTTTATGTTGGTCAGGGAACCAAACCGTCGCTTGTTTGAGAGGGCCCTGCGTTCGCTACAACAACAGACTTTTCCTGGTTGGGAGCTTTGGCTTTGTCCGGAAGAAAGATCAGAGGAAACACTTGCTCTATGCCGGGAGGCCGAGACCGTGGATCTTAGATTTCGAAGTATGGGCATTACAGACAAAGTGTCGGATCCGTACAGCCTTAGTACAGCTATCGAAAATTCGTCAGGCGGGTACGTCGCCTTTCTAGGCCAACATGATCAATTGGCTCCAGAAGCGTTAGAAATAGTTGAGCGGTACTTGGATAAAGATAAGTGGGACGTTGTCTATACAGACGAGGACCGCATCGACGCGGACGGTATACACCGCGACCCATTTTTTAAGCCGGACTGGTCACCGGACCTGTGCATGTCGCGTCCGTATGCATGCTGTCTCGCCGTTTACCGGAGGAACCTATTAGACCGGGTGGGTGCGCTTCAAAACTCTTGCCATTGCGATGTGGAATACGATTTGGCGCTTCGGTGTTCAGAGCAGACGGACCGGATAGGCCACATTTCACGTGTTTTGTACCATAGTGGCACAGCCCTTACGGCGGAGCATAAGCAAGAAAGCATGAAAGAAGCCCTTCGCGCGGCACTCACAAGGCGGAGAGAAGAGGCCGTCGTCTCGGACGGGCCCGAATTAGGCACGTATCACGTCCGTCGCGGAATTCGAGGGTCACCTTTGGTGAGTATAATTATCCCGAGCCGAGACCAGGTGACATTACTCAGGAACTGCATCGACAGCGTGGAAAAACTCACAACCTATCCGCACTATGAGATCATAATTATGGACAACGGGACCGAGGACCCGGAGAGTTTGTCCTACTTGGAACAGTTACCACATGCGGTCGTGGTGGATTCTTCGCCTTTTAACTTCGCCAGGCTATGTAATGGGTCGGTAGCTCATGCCGCCGGGGACCATTTGTTGTTTCTCAACAATGACGTCGAGGTTATAACCCCCGACTGGTTAGAAGCGCTGGTTGAACATTCCCAGCGTACGGGCGTCGGCGCGGTAGGGGCTCAACTTTTATACCCAGATTCAACTTTACAACACGCGGGTGTCACTCTTGGAGTAGCTGGCGTCGCGAGTCACGCTTTTAAGTACCAACCTTCAGACCATCTTGGCTATTATGCGCTACCCCATTTGGTGCGTAATTGCAGTGCGGTAACGGCAGCGTGCGCTATGGTGCCGAAGGCCGTTTACGAGGAAATAGGGGGGATGCGACAAGAACTTGCCGTTACGTTTAACGATGTGGACCTGTGCCTACGGTTGCAACAGCATGGATACCGGATCATCTACACGCCACATGCCAGGTTGTACCATTACGAATCAAAGAGTCGTTGGCTTCTCCCGCCGCGACACGAAGAGAAAGAATACATGATAGAGCATTGGGCGGAGGCGAGTGAAAACGACAGATTTTACAATAGACACCTTACCCGGGATTGGGAGGACTATAGTTTCGACGTGCGGCGGGCGGCAGAGTGGGAAAGAGAGACAGGCGAACGCGGTGAGCCTTAAACGCACAATGCGTCCGACCCTCTCTCGTGCAGGACTGAGTCTCACTCGCCGAGCTTGTACACTTCTGCGACATTACGTCCTATGACTTGCTGCCTCGCCTCTTCGCCAAGCGGAGTAATCAGCCGTTTTAATGCGGGAATGTATTCGGCGCTGTGGTCCGGATGCGGGAAATCAGAGGCCCAGAAAAACTTCTCCGATCCTACGAACTCGATTAATCTCTGAAGAGCTTTTTCATCAGGATCAGCAGAGATCCAGCATTGCCTTTTGAAATAGTAGCTCGGTTTCTCTTTAAGTTGTGTTGAATGAGCGAGCGGTCCGTGGAAAACCGCATCCATACGATCAAGCAAGGAACCAATCCATCCGGCCTGCGATTCCAGCGCTATTACTTTTGCCTTTGGGAAACGTTCG
>CAYNPP010000176.1:0-1192 GCA_964399095.1 uncultured bacterium
GTTGCTAATAATGAAACTTGTAAGCAGGTTCGGCAAACAATAGCACTTAGAAAGGTGAGAACAAAAACAGAAGCAGATGGGGAAAGCATATGGCAGACTCAACAATTCAATTGGGTATTATTGGTTGCGGATGGGCCGGTAGTCAAGCAGTACAGGCTGCCAAAATTGTTTCACGAACAAAAGTTCATGCTGTTGCTGATATCTGTTTGGATAGACGACAGTCGGTAGTAAAAGCATTCTCGGTTCCTGAAATGTACGAAGATTACCATGATTTATTGGCAAATTCACAAATTGATGCTGTATACCTTGCAACGTCACCTATTGGGCGCTTACAGATGGTACTTGACGCATTGAAAGCTGGCAAACACGTTCTTGTACAGAAGCCACATGCTATCCGTGCGCCAGAGATACTAGAGATGGAATCTGTAGCTGAGGACGTTGGTAAAATATTACAGTTCTGTTATTTTATGCGTCACGTTCCTCATAACAGGAAGATTCGGATGGCAGTGCTTAATGGTCAAATTGGAAATCCCTATCACGCTCGGATTTTCGGAAAATATAACTACATTCCACCACTAGACCAAAATAATCACTGGCTACATGCTTATGGCTATAAAGGGGGTTCTCTTGGACAACACTATTCACATGAACTAGATTTAGCATGGTGGTGGATGGGATGTCCCAATCCTATATGGACTTTTGGTGCGAAACATACACTTTATCCAGTTTACAGTGGACCTGAAGGGCCCGCTGAAGATTACTTTACTGGCATTGTTGGCTTCGAAAATGAACAGACAATTCAGATTGATTGTTCCCGAATGAATCATTCTGATTCACCAACAGCGGTTGAACTTTATGGAAGCACGGGTGCTATCGTTAATGGTAAAATTTCCCGGTTCCATAAAGGTGAATTCAAGCATGAAGAAATTGATGCATTACCAGATCTTCCCCATACTGAATTACAAAGGGATGTGCCAATATTCTTCTATGAGATTGAGCACTTTGCTATGGCAATTGCCGGGGAGGCCGAACCAGATGTCTCATCGACAGATGCTTACATATTTATGAAGATTCTGGATGGACTTTATGATAGTGCAAGAACAGGGAAACAAGTCATCATCAAATGTAGAAGTCAATTCGGATGGTGACCTCTTAGGGTAATTTCAAGCAAAATACAAATATAGGCCAGAAT
>CAYNPP010000176.1:1292-3462 GCA_964399095.1 uncultured bacterium
TCGGATGGTGACCTCTTAGGGTAATTTCAAGCAAAATACAAATATAGGCCAGAATGGCCCTAAACAATATTGAAACACATTCTTTAGTCAATGTAAGATATCACCCAAAAACTTAATTACTTAGGATATCGGATAGAAAAATGGAGAAAGAATTCTTTACCCAAATACTAGACAAATGTATTAACGATATTCTAAAAGTTAGTTCTTGGGATGAACTTGGAGAAACTACAAAGAGCATTCAGTTCCTCGTAAAAAGCGAAGATTATCAGCCTACTTCTTCCCTCGCTGAAGCATATGAAAACAGTCTTAAGCATCTGATAGAAACCGTCGATGTGAGACCAGTGGAAAGCTTATTCATCGCTCCAATTCTATTTAAAAAATGCTCTTATATAATCCAACACAGACCATTCTGGATACATCTCCATAAAACATTCCTTAAAATCAACAACGAGGATCAATCCGATAAAATACTTCTTCATATAGTGCTAGCTACTATAGTCAATGCAGTATTGTCCAATCGAGCAATAGCTTTGTCTCGTATGGTAGACATCCTCTCGGCCAAATCAACAGGGAAATTGACTGATAACGAAAACACCCTCAGATATTATGGTGATCTTTTTGCTATTACAGGTTGGTTCGATGGAAACTCTTTGAACTTTAAAAAACAAATTTCTGATAAGTGGCGGCATTATAATTTCATAGGAACTAGAGATCAAGTTATTAGATGGCTACGTATCGTATCATTGTTAGGTTTTACTGAATCCAGATTCAGTTCAGTTGATTGGATTACCTTTATATTCGATACCATAATTGTTAACCTGCTCGATAAAAGTCTGCAGACTGAGCAGTTCAATCTGGCCCTTACAATTGAAAAAAAATCCTACTCTTGTTACGTGAATTGCTTGGAAACCGCTGAATTTTATGACAATTCATATGTCAAAAAAATTGTGCCGCACTTTCTTTTAGCTGGTCGAAAACTACGAACTACACTACCAACTGTTGTCAGCTCAAAGACCAATCAAGAACTACCAAAAGTATGCTTCTTTCTTCACAATCATAGCTTTCTTGCTCATACTCGAAATTTATTCAACTACTTCAAAGGTCTTAGTCAATTAGCACTAAAACCTTTACAACCAATTCTCACTCTTACGGATTCGCCAATGGTGTATGGAAATTGAAATTTCAACTCTAGTAGGAGTGTGTAATCTCCGAACTATAGCACTCGCTTTTTCAATGAGAATTGCCCCGGTGCAAATTCATTGGTCAATGAAATACCATTCTGTCGAATTTGATGAAATTGATGGGTATTTAACAATAGGATCATTCGAACAATATCGCATAATTAATGGGAAAAAATGGCGTGCAGGCCATGGCGCACTGGATCCTTTATATAAATTGGAATTCAAAGGTAATGCTGAGATTAAAAGAAGGGAACTGAAAAATGGCAAGGATTGCATCATCTTCGGTTGTTTAGGACGAGAGGCAAAAATAAATAGTGACGAATATGCCGAAGCCGTTGCCCAAATCTTAACCCAAGTACCTAATTCAATTTACATTTGGACGGGACGTATTAATCATCCAGAAATATCATCTAGATTTAGGGAACTAGGAATTTTGGATCGCTGTCGATTTATCGGTTGGGTCAATACAGCACTATACGCACAAGTCTTAGATGTTTTCTTAGATTCTTTTCCATTTGCCTCTGGACATACAGCCTTTGAGTCGATGGCAGCGGGATGTCCAGTTATTGTTAGGATTACGCCCGAGAGTTTAGAATCCAGCAGCTTAACCAACATACTACCAGCTTTTCGAAGCAATCAAGTTCCAAAGAATTTACAGGAAGACATCAAACACACATGGTTAGATGAGTCTGGTAACATATTGCTGCCTATCGCGGAAGATTTCGCGAGTTATGTCAACATAGCTGTTCAGTTGGCTGTGGATAGAGATTTCAGGCATCGTATTGGGGAGCTTTCACGTATGTTTGTCAACCGTTTTATGATGGACACCAAACTAATGGCAGAAACACATACCAACCATATTCTTGATATTATTAAACAATCTCGGAATAAACCAAATGAGCGCTAATTGTACTTAATCTTCGCCAAATTCGATTTTTGCTATGAACATGCAAAAAAGAGATTAGAAAATGGAAAAAAGCCTTGCTGGC
>CAYNPP010000177.1:0-2569 GCA_964399095.1 uncultured bacterium
GTAAGTTATACGGATATATATAGCGCAAAAATGAAACCACCTGTTCTTGTAGACTATGATAAGCGTTATGCTGTGATGGGGAATAGGCGTTACGTTCCGATTGCATCTCTATATTGGTGAAGGGTATCCGAATCGCATACCAATGGATTTCGTTTCCTGCAAAGTATCCCACCAAATTTTTATTGTTTCTAGGGCACCAGAATTGATATCCTATTTTGTGCGGTCTAACATTTTCTGTGGAGTACGAAATATGCCAATTACACTAAAGGAACCCCCAATCATTGTGATTGGAAATGAACGCTCAGGAACCACACTCGTTATGGCAATTTTAGGCTGGCACGATCGAATAGCTGTACCCGAGGTAGCATGGTACTATCCAAGGTTCAGGCCTTATCTATTTAGTTATGGGGATCTTTCAGATAAAAACAACTTTCGAACTCTATGTCATGAAATGGCTTATGGTCTTAAAACGCCATTCTGGGATATGAAAATCAATCCATCCATTTTCGGTAATGAAATTCTAGAAATGGCGTTGGCGCGTGAGCAATCATTTGCTGGCGCGTACTGTGCAATGCTTGATCGCTATGCAGAGGAGATGAAGAAACCGCGCTGGGGTGAAAAAACGCCCTACAATCTCTATTATATTGGAGAAATCCTTGAGGATTTTCCGAATGCTAAGTTTGTTTTCATTACGCGTGATGGCCGTGATGCAAGTGCCGATTATTTGGAATCATCTTTTGGGCCAAATAATATCTATTGTGCATCTAAACTTTGGCGTAGGGGGCAAAAGGCGGTAGAACCGTGGCGCGAGAAGCTTTCTAACTCTCAGTGGCTGGATATAAAATACGAAGACTTTGTGTGCGATTCAGAGAATCAAGTCAAAAGATTATGTGAATTTTTAGGAGAAGATTACTCGAAAAATCTCCTTGAGTTTTATCAATCTGATATAGCGCAGCGCCGTGGTAAAACAAAGGACCATGCGCCTCTCGGGCATGCCATTTCAGATGAATATATTGGCATATACAAAAACCTTTTAAGCGTTCGCGACCAGCGGATTTTTTCTTGGGTAGCTGGCGACGTTTTAAGTGAAATGGGGTACGAAGATATTCTTGAACCTATGGAATTATCAGCGGATCAGGTTGCCTATTACGATGAAATGGATGGTCGATTGCGCGCGGTGGCTCTCGAAGGACCTGATGGTCATCTAGTAATTGATAGTTATAACCATTGGCTAGTGGACCAGCGCAACGCCCGTCGCCAAGCGGGCCTCTGGGGAGAAATACCGAAGCCAGTACCATTTCCGATTGGAGACGAACAAGAAGAAATTCTTGCCGGTTTGCGTTGCCAACGTAAATGGATGGATCACCTAGGTATTAAGCGCCAGTATTATACCTCGGAAGTAGTGCTTTAATTCGGGTTTTCCATTTTTAAATTTTCTGGTTTAAATACATTTGAACGAGAAATACGAATTAGTAATTGGGCACCATTAAAGTTCTTAAACGTTGATGATGAATATGGGAAAACGAAGGAAAGTTAACATTCAAAAGTTGCAATCTATGAAAGATTGCGGGGAAAAGATTGTAGCTCTCGGGGTTTATGATTCCCCAATGGCAGCCTGGGCAGATGAAGTTGGTTTTGACGTATTTATCATTGGCAATTCTGGGCCAATGTCTTTGTTTGGACATAAAACTTCGACTACAGTTAAACCAGAAGAGCTATTGTTTATGACCCAAGCAGTAAGCAGGGTTACAAACCACTCCCTTATTGTAGCCACTATGCCTTACATGAGCTATGCCGCTACTCTTGAAGAATCAGTGCGAACAGCAGCCTGGATGGTTAGCGAAGGGGGGGCAGATTGCGTGCAATGCCATGGGAGTTTGTATACTGCCAATTTTATAGAGGGAATAGTTGGAGCTGGTATACCGGTCTTGGCACATTTAGGGCTGCAATCGGTTCGAAAAACTATGCAAGGAGGTTATGGCCTTAGAGGGGGAAGGGCAGACGAAGCAAAATTGATCATTGATGAAGCCATAGCAATGGCCGATGCAGGTGTTTTTGCTGTAATGCTTGAGAACGTGCCGTCTGAATTAACAGAATATGTATGTGAAACCCTGCCCATACCAATAATTAGCTTAGGTTCAGGTTCGAAAGCAGACGGTGTTTATTTGGTAAGTGCTGATCTTATAGGCTATAGCGTTTTTCAAGCCCCTTCCAATGCGGGCCAATTCACCAATGTACAGATTGAAATCAAAAAGGCGTTAAAATCGTACGAATCACAGGCCCGTGCGGGTAATTATCCTACATTGGAACAAACGCGTAATATGGATGATAAAGAGCTTAAAAGCCTAAAAAATAAATTGAGACCCTTGGAAAATCTAGAATAGACAAGACTAAGTTAATAATACGGGCGCCTCATGTGATGGAGGGTTGTTTATTTTCTTTAGTATCGATTAGAGGAAAGAATTTGGCCTACCCCTATTAAGTGGGGCAGCATCTATGAGAGATTTCGACGCGGTTTCATGTTTTACTGTGCGGGCTGGAGGGCAGCGTAACTCTGAACAGCAGGACG
>CAYNPP010000177.1:2579-3401 GCA_964399095.1 uncultured bacterium
AAATATCCTACATTGGAACAAAAGCGTAATATGGATGCTAAAGAGATTAAAAACTAGAAAAAAATAATTGAAACCCCTGCAAATAAGTAAAAAGGATAAAACGTAGATTAAAAATGTGGGGAAGTTGTGTATTGGAGCATTGATTACGTGCTTTGGCACCAAATTCATAAATTGATGCGAAGACTTAACATTGATAAAAATTTACGTGAGCAAGTCCAAAGATCAGGCTCGGGTCGTAGTAGCTGAAACGCATTGAAAACACTTCACAGAGCATTTTGGAAAAGCCTCCCAAAAAAGAACGAGGGATAAGAAGTAAGGGGTGTCATATTGTTCACATATGATGTTTACATTGAACCGTAATCATTTTTCCAATAGGCTTTTTACAACAAATCAAATACCGTGTCGGGCTTTCAGGGTACTAATTTAATAGAGCCTCGGATCGATCCGATTTCCAAGGCCTGATTTGCCCGGCTTAGGCTAACTCGACACAAAAAATAAAATAGGTGAGGATAAAATGAGAAACATGTTTACAGCTATGCGGTTTTTTGGAGCTGCGACTGCCACGATTGCGTATATTTTCGTGATAGCTTCAGTGTCAGCAGGTTCCCTTGAAAAGAACAATCTTACACTAAATGAGCTTAAAGAAGGGTCAAAAAAAGAAGGTAAGCTAGTGTTCTATACCTCTATTCCGGTAAAGTCGGCGCGAGGGGTAATGAAAAAATTTGAAGAAAAGCATCCTTGGATTAAAACATCGTTCATTCGCAAGGGCGGCCCAGTACTAGCACGTCAATTTTACGCGGATAAATCCAGTGGTGTTGAAAA
>CAYNPP010000178.1:0-3361 GCA_964399095.1 uncultured bacterium
TTGGTAATATATGCTTAAACATCACATTCCAATGGCTCTGCCCCATTGAAACTGCGGCTGATACATAGTCCTTTGATTTTTCCCTTAAGAACTCACCTCTTATGTACCATGCAATTCCAATCCAACCTGTTAATAATACATACATACCTGCTAAAATATATACTGTTGGTTTAATAAAAATAGCAAGAATCATTAGCATAAATAAAAATGGAATAGTGCTATACAATTCAATAATTCTAAGTCCAAATAGATCTATTTTTCCACCATAGTAGCCAAGCGTCCCCCCTATCATAATTCCAATTATATATGATAAAAAGCAGCAAACTAGAGCAAAAGTTATTGAAATATTAAATCCATATACTAATCTTGATAGTACATCTCTTCCCTGGTTATCTGTCCCGAGTAAATGCTGAGAGTCGGGAAAATTAGTGTACTTATATTTATCACTGACCCCATTATCATTTTCATCTATAAATGGTTCGCCTTTATCCCATATAGCATTTCCATTTAAATCTGTAAATTGCTCATCTTTTTCAGAAATTACCTCTTCATAGGGATCATAGGGATAGAGAGTAAGGACAACCCAATTCCCATTATTTTCTTCTTTGTATTGTTTTTGGAGCAAACGGTAGTGTGGCTGTCCATATTTTTTCTTTCCTTTAATTTCAAACTGCCCTACATCCTTAGCCTCTAAATTATCATATGAAAAAATTGAGTTAATTAATGGAAAATAATATTCACCATTGTATTTAACCATAAGGGCCTTACTATTAAAAAATAACGGAGAACAAATAGATATTATATATAGGCTAACTAGTATAATTAATGAATAGTATCCACGCTTGATGGATTTAAATCTCTTAATCCTCTTTTGCATGATTGATTCTGATATGTGAGATTGCATTTTCATTATTTAAATCTAATCCTTGGATCAATAAGTGCATATGTTAAATCAGAAATTAAATTTCCAACAAGTCTAATGAAAACCCCAATAACTAAAAATCCCATCATTATATTATAGTCTTTATCAATCAAAGCATAAAACCCTAGTAATCCAATTCCATCTATACCAAAAGTTTTTTCAATTAAATAGCTACCTGCAAGAACAACTCCAATAGCACTACCTATACCAGTTGCTAGTGGAATCAAAGAATTCCGAACTGCATGAAAGAAAATAACTCTTTTCTCAGATAGCCCCTTAGCAAAGGCAGTTCTCACATAATCTTGACTTAGATTTTCCATTAATGAATTTTTCATAAGCACTGTAGTAGTAGCAAATGCTCCAACCATATAGCATAGAATAGGTAGGAACGCATGATGGAGTTGATCCTTTATTTTTCCCAGTAAAGTTAACTCATCAAAATTTGGAGATCGCCATCCATGAAGAGGGAAAACATCTCCGCCCCAATAAGAAAGCAATAAAACACCCAATGCGTATCCTGGTATCGAATATCCAATAAATACGATTACACTTGAAATAACATCAAATTTATGACCATGTTTCAATGCTTTCATTATTCCTAGTGGGATGCAAATCAAATATCCAAGGAATAGAGATGTAAGACCAAAAAATGCTGATATATGTAATCTCTCTGCAATTAGAGCAGAGACATTCTTGCCTTTCTTTTCAGAGTATCCTAGAAAACCTTGAAGAATTCCCTTGAATTTAGTTTTGTTCAATATTACAGTGCTATTTTCTTTATTTATTTTTTTTATCTTCCAATCTGAAAAATACCATGTTTCTATCATTGCAGAATTGGAAGGAAGTTCTTGATATTCATTTTGAAAATGTATGTACTTTTCGCGATTAAAATTTTCACCAATTTTTAATTTACTTATCTCAGGTAAAGTGAGCTCTAAACCAACTCCAGTCTCTATAACTTGATGTTGACCATTTTCATCTATTACTTTAACATATCTCTGAAGTAGATATTTTTCAAATTGAGATACATTTACATCATCAACAACTTCTCTAAATGCATTCCCTATTTTTATTACCTTACTTTTATTCTCTTTTGGCCAAACACCAAGCCAAATAAGATAGCGTACAACTATAGGTTTATCAAGGCCATACTGCATCCTAAGCTTGTCAAGAAGCTCTGGAGTTAATTGAGAGCTATCTCCAGTCACATCGGAGCTTTGAGAAACACCACTTTCAGATGCCCCATCAGCATGCTTTAACTGCCTAACTGCTCGGTCAAATGGTCCATCTGGTGCAATTTGAAGTATAAAGAAAACCATAAATGTAATTCCTAGGAATGTCGGAATCATTAATAAAAATCTTCTTATGACATATTGAAACATATATTATTTGTTTAAATTTTCCCAGTAGTCAACTATTTCATTCTCAATGATTAAATTGATTTTAGAATTTTCCCTAGCTTCTTGTAGCTTCTTCTTTTTTTCTGGATCAATCCACCAATAAGTAATTGGAGATAACCAATTTCCACTATAGCCAATACCGTGCTCAGGCATCCCAAATTTATCCCAGTTAAGGCATCTGTATCCGTAGGGAGCACCCCACCCAAATGCCCAGTGATATTCTTTGGAGGCAATTTCATCAATCTTTTGAAGGATTCTTACTCTTTCATCTATATTCCAATTTGAGTTGTAGTCTTCAATTAATCTATCAATTTCAGAATTGGCCATTCCAGTCACATTGGTTACATCTAATTTTTCTGAAAATTTTGAGTGTAGCATGCCCTCCGGGCTTGGGAGTAAGGATCCTGTCCATCCCGCATACTGGACTTGAAATTTACGATCCATCAGTTTTTCAAATGTATTCTGAAGAACAGTTAAATTGATTTTAATTCCAACCTCTTCAAGGTCCTTTACTAGAGGGTTAAATATTCTATCCCATCCTTGAGATATATAAAAGTTCTCTATTTCAAAAAATTTTCCTTCTTTAGAAAGAAGTTTATCCCCAGGCTTTTTTGTCCACCCAGCTTCAGCTAAAAGAGAAAGCGCTAAGTCAGGGTTATAGTCTTGTGTTGGATTATTAGGATTTTCATATTTGCTCCTTGGAAACCAAGAATTTTTTCTAACATACTCATGATAAAAAAGCTTGTCCATCAATTTATCTATATCCCAAAGATGGCAGAAGGCTTTTCTAACACGCACATCATCAAATGGGGCTTCAAGGGTATTGAATGCTAATCCACCAACACCAGCTGGAAGGAAGTTAATAAACTTTTTTCTCTGGATTAAACCTCTTTCAATTTCTTTATATTCTGATGCGGTAAATTTTTCTGCCCACCACTGTGCCCTTGAAACCGAGTAGGTATCATAGTCTCCAGCAAAAAATCTTTCAACTTCCTGTGTTTCATCATTAATAAATAGAAATTCAAGAACATCATAATTG
>CAYNPP010000179.1:0-3273 GCA_964399095.1 uncultured bacterium
TTTCCTATGCTGTGACACCGGGAACCTTTGAAGATTTCGTGGATGGGGTCGTTCCTGTGCTGCAGCAACGTGGCATGATGCAGAGTGAGTATGAAGATGGAACTTTGCGCGAAAAAATGTACGGTCGAGGTGACGCAAGTGTGGATGCTACGCATCCTGCAGCCCGTCATCAGCGGCCCCGCCAAGTCACACGTGAGGTTGCCAGCGCCGCCTCGTAAAGACCTGCAATCACAATATGCACGTCTCTAAGCGTGTTCGAGGCTTGGCCAGGAATTTGGGTGGGCCTCGGGAATATTATTTGACCCGCCCCATGTCGATGAAGCCCTGCGGACCTGACAAATTTCTTTTTGAGAGCGGTGACTCTTTGCGGATTGTTCGCCCCCGGCATCGTCGGCCGATTTGAAAAGCTCTCTAACTGCGCTAATCTTTGGTGGCAATGTCCCTTTCGGATTGGCTATGTTTCGGTACTAGTGCCGAAACATAGCCAGCGTGTTCAGCCGAGGTCAGTGTTTTTGCTGAGGCACACGTAGGGGGTCGTCTATTTAAGGAGGGAGAATCCGATGCAGAAAATTCAACGTGGGAACGTGTGTAAATATGCGTTTGATAATCGCGACGAGCCGGTTTTGCGCGTCGCGTCTGGGGAGACGTTCCAAATAGAGACTGACGATGCTCTTACGGGAATGATAGAAGACGACTCCGACCATCCGTTGGTTCACGAATTTGTGAACGACCCCCATGTCGAGGCGTTGTCGGTTGCATATCCGCCAAAATACAACCCGGTCGTGGGGCCTATCTTTGTAGAAGGATGCGAAGCCGGGGACGTATTGACGGTTCACATTGACTTTATAGATCCCTGGCGCTACGGATTCTCTGGTATCCTTCCGGAAGTCGGACCTTACGCAAATTCGACACTCTTTGACGGCCAATGCGCTCGCGCACGAGTACAAGTTATCGAACACTTGCCCGGACCAAGTGGCTATACGCGTGACGGTAAAGGTGTGTATTCAGACACTCTTAGTTGGGACCTTGAACCTTTTTGTGGCACGCTTGCCACCGCGCCGGAGCGGGAAGTGTTTACTTCTCTCTTAGGGCAGGGGCCGTTCGGGGGAAACATCGATTGTCGGGATATATGTGCGGGCCATGACATCCATCTTAATTCGTACAATGCGGGAGGATTGTTATACGTGGGGGACGTGCATGGGGGACAGGGCGACACAGAGTTTACCGGCATTGCAGATGAAACCCGGGCTACTGTGCAGCTTCGGTGCGAGGTTGTGAAGAATAAGCGACTGCCATGCGTGCGTATCGACAAACCGGACAGTGTGGTCGCCATAGGAATTAACAGGCCCATGGAACACGCGGTATATGACGCGACGCAGAACATGTTGGAATGGCTCCGTGAGGATTACCAAATTAAACCGGAAGATATGTACATTCGTATGTCCTGCGATCCGGCTTTCCGGATTCGGACTTATCAGATGGTCCGCGCAATGACGATCGAGCATGTCGTTGGTGCAGAGTACCCGCGGGAGCGCCTGGTACCAGGCTTTTAGTATTTGGCGTGTGCTCTTTGGGATGAGACAGGAGAGCCTTACGTGCGGGTTTTGTTCAGAAGGTTTTGTGCTCCAGTAGGTCTCCGATGTCCCGGCCAAGTCCTCGACGACCTGCTTCTCTGAATACATCGAACCCGGCCGTGATGTCTTGCACGGCCGTTCCCACGTACTTGAATAGCGTCACTTCTCCCGGGCCGCGCGGTATTGGTTCCCCACGGGAAACGATTTCCTTGAGTTCCGTGACTTTCGACCGGTCGTACGTTCCCGCTTCGATTGTGGCTTGCAAATCCCCAGATTCCTGTTCCATCTGGATCCTCGAATCTACTACTATTCGGTCGGCATCGAGAAAAACGCTCGAATCGAGTTCGCGAAGCTGTAACCCCGTTGATCCTATGGAGTTAACGTGGACACCGGGCTGGATCCAATCTCCTCGGTACGCGATTAGATCCCCTATTCCGGTGGTGTTTGTGGCTACGATGACAATGTCGGCGCCGTCTACGGCTTCTTCTGGCGTGTCGGCCGCTGACAGCCGGATTTGTAATTCGTGACTCCTCCTGGCGGCAAATTGCTCTCTATGCTTCTTTGTCGGGCTAAATACCTTTCCTGTTTCTATCGGGCGTACATTACATATCGCCTGCAGGTTTGTTGTCGCTTCAAGGCCCGACCCTATTACGCCGACCCGCGTTGCTTCGGGAGGTGACAAATACTTGGTGGCGATTCCCGTGGTTGCCCCTGTCCGAGTCGCCGTCAAAGAAGCCGCATCCATCAGCGCCAATAATTCTCGTGTTTTCTCGTCATAGACCGCAATTAAGTACCGTACGCCGTGACGAATCGGCCCATTGAAGACTTTGTACCCGATCAGGCCACCGTCTCTTAGTACGCCGGGCATAAGCCGGAAAAACCGTTTGAAGTCTTCAGGTTTATGCGTGGAGGGACGTCGGCCGACTTTGCGGCCTCCTCCACGAGTCCCTTCTCTATGATGTCCATCTACGACGTGATGCTCGTGGATTCCCGGACATCACGGTTTGTTAGCAAGAGTGTCATATGGGACCTATTCGGGGTTTCGTCCAACAAAAAATGCACCATCGTTTTCCGGGGGGTACGGGCAAGCCAGAAGCGCTGAGCCCGCCACGTAATGGTTTCATTTGCCGGTCATTCAGGCGCATAGTGGGCGCGCGCAACGGTCCGCCGTTGAAACCACTGAGCCAACCTTGATATTTCCACAACATACGGTGCAGAAAATTTGACCCAGCGAGGACTGCCATGGCCTGCATACTCGCTTGCCGAGCAGGTTGTATTTGCCAATAGAGATCCATCGCCTGGTCAGAGTGACCGTCCCGGATCATGTTGAAGATTTGTGGTATCGTCGGCCCCCAATATTCGTAATTGCTAGTGCAGATGAACTGCATCGGTACTAGGGCGGCCATTGGTAAGCCGTTTGCTTCGATCGGTTCTGTGACCACGACCTCGGCTCCGAACCTATTGTACACATCGCGATTAATTTCGCCACTATGTCATAATCAATGGCCAAGAATCCAGTGAACAGGAATTTTTAAGGTATCACCGGTACAAGTGTCAGCTCCGTGAAAAAAGGAAAAGGGTCCGGCCGACGAGAGGGCAGGGGTGGCTGTGTTATGTCGTCCGCCTACCAACCCTATATCGGTGTGTTCACAATTGGGGGCTCCTGTTGGATTGAGGCGGGTATCGGCCCCTCTTTACT
>CAYNPP010000180.1:0-2271 GCA_964399095.1 uncultured bacterium
CGGCTTCCAGGCCTCGGGGCTCTCGCCAGATACGCTGCCCGTGCTTCGAGTAAAACAGTAATTCCGCTGTGGGGACGGCGGCGTTTTCCAGTGGGGGCAGCAAGCCTAATTCCGCCAACTCCCTGACGGCGTGTGGCAGAATGTTAATGCCGACCCCCAATTCGCTGATTTCAGGTGCGGACTCGAAGAGATCAATATTCGTGAATCCGGCGTCATTCAAGGCCAGCGCCAGGGTCATGCCGCCAATTCCACCGCCTATGACTGCAATTCGCATAGTTCCAGGAATGAGAGGCCTTGGCTGCAGAGTCGGAACACAGCTGAAATCCATATGCTGATCGTCCCCTAGAATTGGACCGGGTAGGGAGAAAGTTCTCCGCTCTCGTATCTTTCAGGAAGACCGACAGTCGCATTCTCCCAGACTAAGAGCATCGCGCGCTTGGGTGAAAAACCCTGGTGACGGATATTGGCCGGCATCGCCGCGACGTCGCCAGGTTTCATTATGACGCGGGCCCGTGGAGTGCCGTCCTGCTTGTCGCTTACCTGCCAAGTAATTTCGTCGCTAATCTGGATGAACCACTCTACCCGGTCATTCCCATGGATCACCGGGAGAATGTTCTCATCCGTTGTTGGGCAAAATAAACAGCATTCACAAACGGACACAACCGCCAAAGGCGGTATTGCCCGTTTCGGTCGGGGCCGCGAACGGATCAAAACCCGAATTTGTCCAGTCCTCGAGAATGCCTTTAAATGTTGACTCGATATGTGCGGTGTCAAATGTTTCCGTGTAATCGAGGCCGGAATCTCTATAGCCATTGTTGTACCGCCCAGCGTACAATTCTACTGTACCATAGCGGTTGCGTGTCCCTACCACACCGTCGAAATTCACCCATCCGTAAAAGAACCCCCAAGCGACATCCCGCATTAGCGCTCTGAGGAATGCATCGACGGGTAGGGTATGGGCAAGCTGTGTCTCCCGCGCTTGCCAGCCGATCGTTGCAAAGTACTCATCTCTTGAAAAAGAAAATCTGCCGAGCTGGAAGCTTCTGTATCCCGTTCGTTTATTCGGTTGAGATGCTTTTGTTTCTTCCATTCTGTTTGCCTTCCGGTTGGATGATGTTCTGGATGCGAAGACCCTCGCCAAAACCGCCGTCCGCGACACTACTTCCTTCTGTGACAGGAGAATCGATCTATTGCTGACAGATTCGGGACCATTTTTCCTGTGTTAATGGGCCGCAGAGGGTCTGGATTAAAATAACACCCGGGGATTCTGAGGAAAATCGATAGGCAGAGCCCTGCGGGAGTAATGCCTGATGACCTCTTCGAAGTTTTATAACTCCCATTTTTTTGCCTAAGTCATTGGGTGACACCGTGGTAGAACCTGGCCCGTCCCGGTTCGGATTCGGAATCGAGGCTTCTATCGTCCTTAATTCGATACGAATGTCGCCTTCCATGATTATGGCAAATTCGTCATTGCTTGAAGAAAACCAATCGGATGTTCCTTCGGCTCGTAGCACTTCCACAACGTACTCGAGGTTCTTAGCCACTGCCGTTTTTTCGTAGGGGACGGCTTTGGATGCAACTTCAAAAATATTGGAAAAGGCGTAATGTCCGGCCTCGTCATTGAGGACTTCTACGCGTCCTTTCTCGTATTGAGCCATCGAACCGAAACGGGTGGTATTTTCCTGCATGCCCTTTCCTCCTTAACAGAATTATTACTCGTCCCGTTTCATTGCTTCAACCATGGCGGGAGATTTCCTTCGGGTAGTTGGACTCGCCAGCGATCTGGCACGCACCGTTGCGAGCCCGGTCGAACACCTGTAGGGCTAATTGTATTGCGGCGGTAGCGTCGTGGAGCTTGAACAGGCACGTGACCGTTCGGCCGTGAGTACAGAGAACGGCCGGTTCTGAGTTGTCGATAGAGGAGAGTAAAATGGTCCAAGTTACGGAGCTCGGATATATTGGCATTGGAGTGAAAGACCTTGAGACTTGGAAGCATTTCGCCAGTGATATTATAGGCTGGCAGATCATTGATGAGGGAGAACCCGACCGTTGCTACGCCCGGATGGACTATTGGCATCATCGTATTGTCTTGCACAGTGATCCAAGTGATGACCTGTTGTATCTCGGTTTCCGTGTTGCCGGACCCGAAGAATTTCAGGAGATGCAGGTGCAATTGGCCGATGCCGGAATATCGTTCCGCGAGGGTTCGGCGGGCGAAGCGGGCGAACGACGAGTCCTAACGGGAGTCGCTGTTTTGCATAATCTGGCAAT
>CAYNPP010000180.1:2281-3270 GCA_964399095.1 uncultured bacterium
AACGACGAGTCCTTGAATTTCTAAAACTCGAGGATCCGGGGTGTAACCCGGTCGATATTTTTCACGGGCCGCTCGTGCAATTTCATAGGCCGTTCCATCCTGGTCGTCCGATGCACGGACGATTTCGGACGGGATCCGGAGGATTGGGCCACTGCATCGTGCGCCAGCAGGATACAGACGCCGCGTATCAATTTTACCGGACCTTAGGAATGCGTGGGAGTATCGAATTCAAGATACCTGTCAAGAATAGGGAACTCACCCCTAGGTTCATGCACTGCAACGACCGAGACCACTCGATCGCGTTTGGTATCGGGGAATCGGAAAAGCGGCTGAATCACATCATGGTACAGGTCGAAAATATGGATGATGTTGGGCTTACGAATGAGTTGGTCCGAGAACATAATATCCCCATAGCCATAGCCCCGGGCATACATGCGAACGATCACATGTATTCGTTTTATTTCCGAAATCCCTCCGGTTGGCTTATCGAATATGGTTGGGGAGCTAGGGAAGCAACACATCAGTCCGAGTATTACGTGCGCGCCGTCTATGGCCATGGTCCGGAGTCCGGGGATCCTGGCACCCCGAGTACCGACGAGTGGAAGCGCATCATGCAAAAATCTACGGCTAGCCATTATAAGTGACCTTTGGGGGAGATGTTTGCTTTTGAATCTATGTTGCTTGGTTGGTGCGGCGACGTGCACAAGGACATTCAACGTCGCATGCGCGGTCAGTTTCCGTAAAAACTGTTTCTTAACACGATAACGAGCAGAGCCGGAGAACTGTTGTAGCCGGGAGTATTGAGACAGACGGAAAGGATCCCATTGCTTATGAAAATTGATGTCCATACACATTTTATGTCCGAGAAGATAGCAAAGGCGTTGGAAGAACGTAGCGACTTCCCCTATACACGGTTTATTGATGGAACTTATCATTTCCATTGCAGCCGTGGCCTGCAGATCCCTATGGATCAGCCGTTGTGCGACATG
>CAYNPP010000181.1:0-3263 GCA_964399095.1 uncultured bacterium
AGTTCCTCGCGATGCTTCTCGATGTACGTTTGACTGTAGGAGAGTTTCCATCCATCTTGTATAGCCTCTTCTGGCGTTTGTCCGGGCTTACCTTTGAGTGCCTTCATGGATTCAGGGGGGGCGGGAACCGCGTGCTTGCCGCCAGGTGTCGTGCAACCAAGTGTCAAGCTCGCGAGGTAGGATCCATGGTGAATGCCAAGTTCTTGTGCGATCATGCCACCCATGGAAATTCCAAACACATGGACCTTTTTAAGATCGAGTGATTTCAAAAGGCCGATTGCATCGCTGGCAAAACCCGAAATCGTATATGTCTCGTCGGGCTTGTCCGAGCGACCGGTTCCTCGGTTATCGTAGGTAATGACTTGGTGATTATCCGCCATCATGTCTATGAATTTTAGGTCCCAGGCTGCGGCCGATCCACCCAATCCCATGATCAGTAGTAGGGGTTCCCCTTGTCCCTGAACGTCGTAGTGGATTCGAATTCCGTTCACTTCGGCTGAGGGCATATGCATCCTCCTTACTCGTTACCCTCATAGCGATTTGTCCGCCGTAAAGCAAACTCGGATGGCCGCACTCATCGTCGCCAAATTGCGCGTTGGGGGGAACGAATCGTACAGCTATAGATTCTTCCCAACGAATGTGTGATATCCGTGTGGCACTTGGTATAACGGATGAAGATGCATCACGAAAGCGAGTACTCAAACCAGCCGCAGGGCCTGAATCGAATGGTCAAGGATTTATCCAGTATCTCCTTGGCAAGAGCGATTTATCACGTGGTCGAGATATGGGGCGTCGTGCTCGTTGCCGTATGGTCGAGTTGGTATGTCCTTCCCCCTAATACGTTGCAAGGGTTGTGCCTTTATGTTGTAGCGGTCACCGTGATATCGGCAAGGCAGCATGCCTTAATGGTCGTTGTGCACGAGGCAATTCATAAAAGGATAGCTCGTTCGTTACGTATGAATGACGGACTAACACGAATTGGCGCTGCTTTTCCTGTTTTTATCTCACTGTCGAAATGGAAATTTATACATCTATTTCATCACCAATTTACGCATACAGACCTGGACCCTGATCGGGCGATCTATTCAAGGTATCCGTTGCGGACTACTTCTTTTTGGGCTCTTCTAGCGAGAGATATCTGTGGAAGAAATGTGGTGTCCACGCTCAGGTATTTCCTCGATGTTCCTTTCGGGGCTAGAGATTTCAACGTGCGGTTTCTTGGCGCGGAGCGGGCAGCTCGCTACGAAGAATCCTCCGACATGAACCAGTTTGTTTTGTTTTGGATAGTATTGTTAGGTCTCGGGATAACCACGGGTGGGTTATCTTTTGTGGAGGTGACAATACTGTACTGGTTAGTCCCCTACTGCACTTTTACGCAACTGTTCTTCCGCATTCGGGGGGCGATCGAGCACGGCAATGTCCCGGAAGTGAATAACCCTTACCGTCAAACTCGGACGTATTTTATGCATCCGGTGCTCAAGTTTTTCTTCGCGCCGAAGAACGTGAATTACCACCTAGAACACCATTTGTATCCGTCGGTGCCCTTTTACCACTTACCTAAACTACACGCGGCGTTAGCTAGGACGGTGTACGGTAAAACAAATGCCTATTATGAGTCGTTTCTGTCGGGATTGAAGAAATTGGCATGTAGTTAAGGGAGGGAAGTGAGGAGGGGTGAATTACCCTCCCCTCAGCATTTTTATGACACGACGCCTTATAGGTTGTAGGCCCTTGCGGCATTGTCTCCTAATATGTTGCGTTTATCCGGCGGTGGCAGTTCTCTAATACCCTCTTTGATAGTGCCTAGGGCGTTGGGAAATCCGTCGAAGTGCGGAAAATCTGTTGACCAAAAAAATTTATCGGATCCCAGTCGGGCAGACGCGGGGGGTATCATGCTTTCGTCCGCGTCACAGCCGAACCAGCACTGGCGCTTAACGTATTCACTTGGCGGTCGCTTACATGCCGTCATAAATCCGCTGTGATTCCATTTGCTGTCCATTCGTTCAATGAAGTGTGGGACCCATCCTGAACCTACTTCCAGAACAAGTAACTTAAGGTCAGGGAACCTTTCCAGTGTGCCGCCTTCGAACATGCTGACAAAGGAGGCTTGAATGTCGAATCCCAGAGTAACCGAAAGAAAGTAGAAAGGAGAACCGTGGAAGGTAGTGTGGTTGTACCATTTGCTTCCATGAAACCCTGGTCGAGCGACAACGTGCAAACCTACGGGTATACCGAGGTCCTGTGCCTCCGCCCAAAATGGATCGTAGTATGTGTCTCCGTAAGCTTTTCCGTTTGTCGGATAGGGGGTCATCAACATGCTCTTAAGTCCTAGCTTAGTGGCGCGTTTTAGCTCGGCGATTGCTAAGTCAACGTCGATCAGAGAGATGTGTGCTACACCATAAAGACGGTCCGGATGTGTACTGCAGAAATCGGCAATCCAGTCGTTGTAGACACGGTTGTATGCGATTGAAAGCTCGGCATCTTTGACTTCTTCTTCCCACAAAATGCCGATTGTTGGATACAGTACGGCCGCGTCGATCCCGTCAATGTCCAGTTGCTTTACGCGTTCGTCAGGGTCGTATGCGCCTTTCGGGCCATCCAAGTAGGAAAAATCTTTGGAGAACGCGACTTCGCCGGGCTTTCCAAAACCTGAGGCGACGCCGAGTCCACGAATAACGTCAGAAATTTTTCCATCAATCTCAAGGCACTCCCAGCCTTCTTCGTCCTTGACGATACCAAGGTTTCTATCCTTGAACTTCTTTGGAAGGTTCTCCTTCCAAAGGTTAGGCGGTTCTAAAATGTGCCCATCAGCATCAATGATTCTCCCCAGTTGCATTGTGCCGTACCTCCTTTTTCGTCGTAGAATTTGTTCCAGGTCTACGCTCCCTTGGATAAATTAGCAACCAAAACCAATAAAAATCAGAATAGTAACGGCGCTGAGAAAGCGCCGGGAAAATTGTGCTTGCGTCGTCGTCTTGTGGTCAAACGTAGATGACGAAATGCTATTGCCCCCGCCGGGAATCGAACCCAGACCCCAGGTTTCGGAGACCTGTGTGATATCCATTTCACCACGGGGGCGTAGTAGCTAACCTGCTATTTCTGCGATGCAGCTTTCGGGCAGAAATGAGGTGTCTGTTTATGTCATGCTTCTACCACCTATTAGGATCTTCCTCAATCTAGCGAAGAGACAGTAACTAGCTCTCAAAATCAGAATGTGCGTCCGAAAGAGCGACAATGCTCCACAAAAAAAGGTTGACCCTTGC
>CAYNPP010000182.1:0-3258 GCA_964399095.1 uncultured bacterium
GTTGATGTAGTAACAATTTCCACACCTTTTTTATTAACAATTTGACGTACGATTTCAGCAATTTCTCGCACACGATGGTTTTCATAACCAACATTCCACACCTTCCCCGCTATCAAATCTTTGGGCTGAAAAAGCAAATCAACGTATAAATCGGTAATATCCTCAACATGAATATTAGGTCTTTTTTGTTCTCCTCCCCACACAGTAATCTTACCAAAATTAACTGCATGGTTGGTCAATATATTAACAGTTAAATCCAAACGCAACCGTGGAGAGTAACCACAGACAGTCGCTGGCCGAATAATTACAGTAGTAAACTCAGGTGTTTGGTACAAACTCAATATTTCTTCACACAATGCTTTATATTTCGAATAGTCAGTCAATGGTTCCAAAGAGAGTTCTTCTGTCACATTTTCTTCCCCTTTAACTCCATAAACACTTGACGACGAAGCATATATGAAACGACTGATACCATTTTCCCTTGAGACCTCAACTAATGGCCTAAAAGCATCATAATTAATGGATCTGCTAAGATCTGGGTTTAGTTCAAAGCTCGGGTCATTTGAGATACAAGCTAGGTGTATAACACCATCACACCCTGGCATAATTTCCTCTAGTAACTTTATATCTCGTATATCTCCTTTTATTTCTTCTAGATTTGGATGATTCTTCACACTTTCAAGAACATGCTCTCCATATATATATATATCCAGCACTTTGACATAATAACCAGCCTCAAGTAGTTTTGGAACCAACACACTACCAACGTAACCTGCCCCACCTGTAACCAAGACTTTCTTCAAAATACACCCTCCATATTTACGCCCAATAATCTATTCCTAACCTAGTCTATCCCCTTCCCTTATAGGATAGTCAAAATACTTTGGATCCATCAACCGATTAAGAATCAAAATTGAAGTTCCACTCCCGTTCATTTCAAACTCGGCCAGTCAGCTAAAAACTCCTTGAGAGAAAGTGTAACTTGCTGGAAGACACTATCCCAATCATCAACCCGTTTCTGTCTGAAAAGCCTCATAGTCGGATACCAGAGAGACTTCTGTTGACCTAATGTCCATCGCCAATCCGATATATAGGACAACAAATTCCAAACTTGTTTTCCAAGGCCTCCCGAAATGTGTACAGCAGTATTAGATGTGGAAATAATCAAATCAAGTGACGCAATCTGGGCAACAAAATCATCTAGATGATGAAGAGAATCTATTTCTCCATCATCATAAATCTGTATGTTCGTTTCAGCTACAAATCGATCAATTTCCTGTTTCACATCTCCATATTGTAAATTAACAAAAAAACAATTCTTTTCAGACAATAACGAAAACCACTGGCTCAGGTTCGTACTTTTAAGCATTGCTCTTCTCGGATCAACTCTAGTACTTCTCCAAGATATACCAACCACTAACTTACCCTCAGCCAAGGCCTTGTATTTTTCTTTAAAAGAGGCAACCTTGTCTGAACATGGCACAAGATAAGGTTTACTCCCACGAAAATCACTCTCTGCCCTCCTGAACCATTTCCCTAGGTTACCAATCGGAATTTGATAATCGATATGCTGACCAAATAATCGCCTGTCCGGAGGTTTTTTTGCCGAGATGAAACTGACATTGGGAAAGGAACGCTGAAACAAGGGAACCAGCCTCTCCTCACATTCAACAAAAATTTCATTGGAAAAACAATCAATACCATTTAACATCCCAACAAACATGATCTGATCACCAACCCCCTGTTCTGCCCAAATGAGAATTGATTTACCTTGTACATCCGGATTATCTAACAAAGGTTGTGGGAAATTCCGTTCGCTCCAGAATTCTTCGAAGTCATCACAATTCCACCGACATTCATATTCTTTCCAACCATTTAGGAAATCCCCTTTAAGTAATAAGAGCATCCCTAAATTCTTACGTGCATCCGCAAAATCACGATTAAGACTAATAGCCGATCTGTAAGCTTGAATAGCCTCATCTAATCTTCCACGATATTGGCAAAAAACACCATAATTGAAATGTAGATTAGCTTGATCAGAACCAATCTTAAGAGCAAATTGATGTGCTTCGACTGCCTCAGAGAAATCCCCAGTTTCTTGTAACGCAGCACCAAGGTTACTATAAGCTTCAGCATAGTTTGGATCAACAGAAATAGCTCGGCGATAATACTGAATTGCAGTTTTAAATTGGTTTTGTTCTTGGAACAAATTTCCAAAGTTATTATAGACTTCAGCATACTCTGGATCAACAAAGATAGCGCGGTTGTAATGTTGCGCTGCATCCTCCCACTTATTTTGTTTTTGCAGGACAAATCCAATATTATTATGGAGTTCAGCACAATCAGGGTTAATTGACACAGCACGCTTGTATACCTCGGAAGCCTCTCCTAACTTCCCCTGATCTACTAAGGCAAGTCCCAACCCATTACACACCTCAACTGAATTCGGATTAACAGCTTCAGCAACTGTATACACTTCAACTGCTTTTTCTAGTTCACCCTTAGCACGAAGAAGACGACCTATTTGAATGTACGCAGCCACGAACTCCGGGTTAATCTGCAAAGTTCGTTGATAGGATACCATCGCTTCATCTACCTTTCCCTGCTGCTCCAATACACTGCCTATACAAAAGCATGCTTCAGTTGAGTTAGGATGGGCTTCTAATATCTTCTCATAGCATTCAATAGCATCACTGGATTTTCCAACAGCAGAGTAAATCGAACCTAAGCTGAACAAATAGGCCAATTCCAAAGGGTCTATAGCAATTGCTCGGCTAATGAAGATGATCGCATCGGCAAAACAGTTCCTTTGAAAGGAAATAAGCCCCAGTACGTGACAAACGTCGGCATTTTCAGGTTGGGCCTCAAGAATTTGGCGATATATAGTTTCAGCCTGACTAAGCTCACCATTCTGATGGTGTTGAGAGGCAGCTTGAAAAAGATGGAAAATTGTCTCCATTATCAAGATTTTACAGATAGTAACCGATAATAAAAAAGCAAACTAAGCATCTCATATAACCATAATGAGAAACTATTCATAATCAAACTCAACGACAAATTTATATTCCTACCTAGGGCTAAACCCTTATTCATGTTTTATCGACACCCTAAACTGAAACTAAACTATCACCTTTATAACTAAGTATCTATTAACTCCATACTCAATTATGCTCACATGATTCAAAATGATATTGATTCACCTGCATAAAAGACTCTTACCAACACAAACCAACCTTTTGACGAAAAAGGCGAACATTG
>CAYNPP010000183.1:0-511 GCA_964399095.1 uncultured bacterium
AATTTTGAAAAAATATCTAGTGATGGTTCAGGCAAAAACTGGGTTGCAGAATATCAAGTCAAGGATGGAGATCTGGTGGACGGGGTCATGGAATTCCAGATCACAGGTTTCCAGGACATCGCAGGGAATTCACTAATGTACCAATCCATTTTGACCGAGGATGACAACCAAAAATCAGTTGCAGTGGATACCAACAGTCCCCGGGTCCTGACCACCAGCATTGCGTCCACCAACACCAACATGGATCCCAACCTGGGAGCGAATACCCTCCTGGCCAATGCCGACGACACCATCACCGTCAAGTTCACCACCGATGAACGACTCAAAGATCCAACTGCAACCATCAATGGAAACATTGTGGATGTAACGCTTCAGGCAGATGATGATTCAGGGAAAAAGTGGGAATTCGAATATGATGTTGTTGAAGGAATCAATGTCGATCAAACGCCTTTCCAGATCACGAGAGCCACCGATACATTCGGCAACATACTGGTCGCTTTTCCGGTAGCTA
>CAYNPP010000183.1:521-2525 GCA_964399095.1 uncultured bacterium
CAATGCGTCCAAACGGGTCCGAATCGATACCAAGAGGCCAGAAATCCAAAACATTCAACTAGCTTCAACTAATAATCACACTCGATTGGATGATAGCAAACTGGCAACAGCTAGAGATAACATCACCCTTAGCTTCACGGCCACGGAAGATATTAAAACTCCCCAGATTCTTTTTGCCGGTCAAACGCTTCAGGCCTCCAAGGTCGAAGGGACTCAGTATGATTGGGAACTGACCCATGAGGTGAGTGATGCAGATCCTAACGGACAACTCCAGTTCAACATCTCTTATAATGATCCAACTGGGAATTCAGGCGATAATATAACCAACACCTCAGACCAGTCTCAGGTGACCATCGACACAAACAACCCGGAACTGGACAACATCAGCATTGCATCCTCGAATTCAGTGCCAATCTTGGCCAATCAGAATGACACAATCACCCTGACCTTTGATACGACTGAAATCATCGAAACTCCTGAGGTCAAAATATTGGGCTATGATGCAGACACAGTGGGCAAAGGGACTCATGAAAATCAGTGGGTTGCCACTTATAGAGTGAATGAGGGAGACGACCAGGATGCCTTAAAAGAGGGATTGATTGCTTTTTATCCTCTTGATGGGAACGCAAATGATTTACATGGAACCAATCATGGCACCAAAGAAGGTGAAATCACTTCGAATGCAGATCGTTTCAACAGAGAAAATAAATCATATAGATTTGATGGAGAGAATGATTATTTAATTGTTAGGGATCATGACTCTTTGACAAGCAGTACTGAATTGACAATCTCTATCTGGTTCAAGAAAGAGAGTGGCAACTCTTGGATGGCTTTGGTAGGAAAAGGTTCCTCAGACAGTAATGAAGAGTACACTCTTTTGGCCAAGGACAGCCAAGTGTATTTTGACGTAGGGGGGCGAAGTGGACCCTACATTCAAGAGGAGGTAATGATACCTCCAAATGAATGGCAGCATATCATTGCTACACATACTCGTGAAGAAAGTATAAGTACCTTAAAGGTTTATTTGAATGGACTAGATGTCGGTGGGGCAACAAATGGAGAATCCTTGTCTCCAAATGATAATAATTCATACCCGCTCACCATTGGTTCTCGCTTCAATCCATCATCATTATTGAAAGGTGAAATCGATTCTGTCCGAATTTATGGCAAAGCGTTGAACTCAACTGAAGTCACATCCCTTTATCATTACGAAAGACAAAAAATACCATCAGGTCATTTCCATCAGTTTCGTTTAGCGGACTTCGAGATCGAGTACCAGGATCCTGCAGGAAATGTTGGTGAAAAAGAAGTTTGGACCTCGGATGATAGTTTTGTCGATATCGATACCAGTGATCCGGTGGTGACACTGGTTTCATATGCATCGAGCAATGCTGACAACACGACGGCCATGCCAGGGGACAATCTCACTTTGACCTTCTCCGTCAGTGAACCAATTCAGAGCCTGGAAGTGTCGGATGTGACCATCACCGGTTTGAACATCCTTTCCACCTCTCCACTCAATTCGGACAACACCTCCTGGCAAGTTGTCGGAATCGCCGTCAAGGAACTGATGGACAACATCGCTCCAGGCGGTGGAGGCGGTTCGAATGATGCGGCTTACCAATTCCGGGTGAAGGACCGATCAGGCAATACGAGTGAGGAGGTAAATGGTGGTGGGATCACTCTGGATTCAACCCCTCCAGGAAAAAAATCAGTCAGTCTTAGCTCGGATAATTTAAATACTCTCTTTGAAGAGAATCAACTTGCCAGAGATGGGGACAACATCACCCTGGCTTTCAGCTTTGATGAGCCTGTCCAATTCCCGGAGGTCGAGTTAGCAGGTTTTCCAGTCCCTGATCACCTCATCCAAGATACCAGTAATGGCAATGGTACCGACTGGAAGGCGACCTATAGAGTTCTCGAAGAAGATCCGGAACGTGATGTGACCTTCCAGGTCAGTTTCAAGGATTTGGCAGGCAATGAAGGCTTATCGTTTTCTAAAGG
>CAYNPP010000183.1:2535-3249 GCA_964399095.1 uncultured bacterium
AACGAAGGTGAGTCTCTTATCCATAGGAAACGATGACCCGAGTTTGGCCAGAGCCGGCCAAAAGGTTCAATTGGAATTTGAGGGATCTGAAAAACTAAGAGATCCAACAGTGGTCATCCATGGACAAGCCATTCCACTTAATGGAGTTGAGCAAACTTGGAACGCTAGATATTCAGTGGTAAAAAATGATGATTTGGCTTTGAATCCCAGAGAATTGGAAGGTCTGAAACTATGGCTCGACGCTTCCAATATTGACGGTCAAAACAACACCTCACTCAGCAACGGATCCCTGGTCGGCGAGTGGAAAGATTTGAGTGGGCATGCGCATCATGTTACTCAAACAGCGGATAATAGGAAACCCTCGTTAACAACCAATTTAGATAAACCTTACCTTAGCTTTGATGGCTCTAACGATAGTTTGGAAGCAGATCTCACTGGTCACATTCTTGATGACCCAACAGGTAAAAACGTAACAATTTTTACAGTCGTTAAGCCTAAACAAAAAAGTGGTGAAAGTTATATTTTGTCTACTGGTGGTCAAACCAATTCTGCCGTTGGATATGCATTTGGTACCGATGAAGGTGTCAAAGGTTGGTCAATTTTCAAAGATCAAAATGGTGGTAATACAATTCAACTTTCTGAATCTTTTCAAACCAATAAAACACATTTGGAGACCCATTCATACAAGACTTCATTCAATGAATATGAAGTCTT
>CAYNPP010000184.1:0-3232 GCA_964399095.1 uncultured bacterium
TTTTTGAGGTTGCTGGTTATTGGGCGCAGGTGGGTTGGCTCAACATAGTGGCTCCCGTAGTAATGTCTGAAAAGAAGTTCCAGTCTCTATCGAAAAGTACGCAAAAAGCAATTCTCGAAGCTGGGATTGAAGCTGGTGAATACCAACGGCAATTGTATACTAATGCCGATGTCGTAAACTTTCAAAATCTACTCAAAGCGGGTGTCAAGGTCACTTATATGGACCCCACCCCGTTCCGTGCAGCATCAAAGAAGGTCTATGATGAATTTGTAAAGACGGATACCCAGAAAGCGCTTTTAGCTGCGATCAAAGCTACAAAGTAGGTTTGACCCCGCTATATAGCTAAGACCGTGTTGAAAAAGGTAGGGTCGGCAGGAGAACTCCTCGTGTCGGCCCTTTCTTCCTTGAATAGGTAACGGAGACATGTTGAAACGCGATACGTTTAAAGCATTATTCGTTGAAAAACGCGTTACGCTCTCGAGAAGTGAGGTGTGGGGGAGTTCAGTTCAAGTGAATTCCTCGGAGGGGTGGCGATGCTTCGTACTCTGATACCCTTAATTATTGATGGCTTAAGACGTGTCGTGGAAACCTTTGTCATCGTCCTATTCTTCATCATGATTACTTGCATTCTCGTTCAGATAGCTGGGCGTTATGTATTCAACTACTCTATCTCCGGCACCGAGGAGTTGGCGCTCTTTGCCCAAGTGTGGATGGTGATGATGGGGTGCGGAATTGCTATGCGATTTGGTCGGCACGTGGCAGTCGATGTGTTAGTCACCAATCTTCCTATTCCCCTTGCACGTATCCTCAATGTCTTTATTGGATTAGGTTGTATCTGGTTTCTCTATATTGTTTTAGCAGGCGCGATACCGCTGGTAAGGATTGGGTTCATTGAAACGGCACCGGGTTTGGGCATCTCGATGTGGCCGATCTACCTAAGCCTCATAGTTGGCGCAAGTTACTTTGCTATTGAGGTGGTATTGTGGATCGCACGACGATGGGATGATCCGTATCAGAAACACGAAACTAGAGAAAAGTAGGACGCCGCATCCATGCTAGTAGCATCGTTGGCTTTTCTATTTTTTCTCGTCATCGGCATGCCGATTGTTTTCGTTCTTGGCATCGCTGCAACCTTGGCTCTCTTATTCACGACTGAAGTTCCTATCGCTATTGTCAGTGAACGCATATTCACTAGCCTTAATTCTTTTACCATAATGGCTATTCCTTTTTTCATCTTCGCCGGTGCGGTGATGGACGTTGGTGGTATATCACGCCGTATCGTCGATTTCGCGACGGCACTAGTCGGTTGGATCACAGGAAGTGTTCTCATGGTGTCTGTGATGGCTGCGACAGGCTTAGCTGCCATTTCTGGCTCCGGTTCAGCTGATACAGCTGCAATCTCATCGATCATGCAGCCCGAATTAAAGCGACGACGTTATGATATTGACTTTGCAGCCGGCGTAATTGCCTGCGCAGGTTCACTGGCTCAGATCATTCCGCCCAGCCTGATGATGGTAATAGTGGCATTAGTAACCAACGAGTCGACGGGAGCTCTTTTCCTTTCAGGCATCATCCCGGGACTGATGACAACGACCCTTCTACTTTTTGTTTCTTTTATGCACGCCGTTCGTGGGGGGCCACAGTACCGCGAAGTTGAACCGTTTACATTGAAGCGCCTGGGTAGAACCTTTGTTAGCGCTATTCCGGCGCTTGGGATGCCAGTTATTATCATTGGAGGTATAGTTGGCGGGGTCTTCACACCGACTGAAGCCGCAGCGGTAGCCGGGGCCTTTGGAGTACTGATTGCGTGCTTTTGTTACCGAGATCTCAAGCTCAAGGATTTTCCAAAGCTCATCATGCGGACGGTTTCTTTGTCTGCCGCGGTCATGGCTATCATTGGCACTGCAAGTATCTTTGGCTGGTTGGTCGCTGAGGCGAGGATCCCGGGTTTGCTTGCAGACTGGATTAAGACCTTCACTCAAAATCCGTGGATATTCTTACTGATTGTAAACGTACTTTTATTGTTCATTGGTATGTTTATGGAGAGCCTTGCGGCAATCCTTATTTTGGTACCCGTGCTTATGCCGATGGCTATCGATTTTGGTATCAATCCCATTCATTTTGGTCTGGTAGTGGTAATGAACTTTGCGATGGGCATGGTGACACCACCCTATGGTATCACGCTTTTCGTTGCTTCTAGTGTGGCAGGACGCAGTATCATTCAGGTGGCAAGGCGTATCTTCTGGCCTTGGGCGATGATGATTATAGTGTTGTTACTCGTTACCTATATTCCCGAGATTGGGTTGTTTCTTCCTGGCGTTTTCGGCATGATCAGATAGCACCACTGAGCAAGGGTTAGATTGGGAACGCCCATTCAACAGGCGCGTGGTTCCAGTTTTGCAGAGAGAACGCAGTGGAAAGATTTTATACTAAAACCCAAATCATGATATGCGAAAACGTACGCAAGTTTGCTGAGAATGTTGTGCTTCCCGTTGCTACCGCCATTGATCGCGATGATGTTTTTCCAAAGGAAATATATGCTCAATTAGCAGAGTTGGGACTATTCGGTACAACTTTACATGAAGAAGCGGGCGGTAGTGGTTTTGATACTGTGTCTCTCGCCATTGCTATGGAAGAACTGGCTCGTTGTTCAGGCAGTGTAGGCAATATATTAGCCATTCCCGTTGAGGCGGCACACTTACTCTATAATTACGGCAATGACGGGCACAAAGAATTTATTCCGGGCATCCTTAGTGGAGAGCTAATTCCAGCGACCTGTGTCTCCGAGCCTGATTTTGGTTCGGACGTGGCATCCATCAAAACAACGGCAGTACGTGACAATGGAGAATATATAATTAATGGCACTAAGGCGTGGGTCAGTCTGGGCCTAGTGGCAAATCTTTTCTTTGTCTTTGCCAAGACAGACCTTGAAAGTGACCACCGTGGTTTAAGTTGTTTCCTCGTTAACAGTGAGAACCCAGGCCTAAACCGAGGCCGCAAAGAGGACTTACTAGGAATGCATGGGCTGGCTACCGGCCAGATTATCCTAACTAATTGTCGAGTGCCGGAAACCATGCGTATTGGGCCTGAAAACGACGCATTCAAAATGGCTATGGTCAATTTTGATCTTGGCCGCATCCTAATGTCTGCCATGGCACTAGGCATCACCCGAGGGGCTTATGAGGACGCGCTACAATATGCTAAAGAACGGATCCAGTTTGGAAAACCAATC
>CAYNPP010000185.1:0-3179 GCA_964399095.1 uncultured bacterium
CAAAGGCAATTGAATTAGCCAAGAAAATGATATCAGATGTGGGAGAAATTCCGAATATTAAGCAATTTGTTTTCATCGACAAGGGAGATGACAATATTTTGCTACTCGCATTTTATGAAACTGCGGAGGAACAAGAAGCTGCTGGGCCATTAGCGAGAGAGCTTCTTAGTCGCTTAGATCATTTCTATGGCGCTCCTCCGGAAAGAATACAAGTGGAAGTTCCGATAAACCACACCTACGAACAAGGTGAAGCAATTGCCCTATAATTTTTAGGATTAAGGGATGAAATTGATATCAAGCTTAAAGAGCCCCTATGGTCGAATGGCCCGTATCGTTCGCCTTGAAAAGGGCCTGGGCAACAGTGTGGAATATGAAATTGTGCAGACGCGAGGGGAGAATAACCCTTATTACAATGTAAACCCGTCCGGTCGAGTCCCATCACTAATATTAGATGACGGAACAGTTCTAGAGGAATCTGCTCTAATTTGTTGGTATCTCGACTATTTTGGTGGACAGCCGAAGCTACATCCGGCAGATGGAATTATGGGCTTAGAGCAACGGAAAATTGAGGCAATCGCTCGCAGTATGTTGGACGGCGTCAGTCTCTGGCTCAGAGAATATATCTATAGGCCGCCGGAAGTGCGCTCGGAGACAATTATTGACCACGAGAGGCGCCGGGCTTCACGGCTAGCGGATGTCTTTGAAAAAGAGGTTGAAGGTGAATTATTACTAGGCCCAATAAATATGGCACAAATCACTCTAGCTTGTGTATTTCATGGAAACATGATTGACAGCCTGCCAGCATTTGCTTGGAAAGAAGGGCGACCGCGCCTATGTAATTGGGTTAATCATATAGGTCAAAATTTGTCAGTTAAAGAAACCGCCCCAGTTTAATCCTATTTAACGGCTATTTTTAACACCCTGACTTGAAAGTCACATACTTCCCCGCTTCTTCGGGTTCCGCAAAACAACTTAAATAGAAGTAAAAAAACAACCCAGTACAGTCGAGCAAACATTACAGAATTTCATTCTGTGCCCAGTCTACTCCAAGATACTTTGTAATCTTATGGTCACTGAATTTCTGTTTCCGGTATTTTTTGTGTTTGGGATTGTAAGGCTTACGAACCTAAGCTTTAAGATTCGGCTTAACCTAACGGCCTAGCGCATAGCAAAACAGCCAGAAGCAGGATCCCGCTGTTTCAGCACCCTACGCTTGAGGGGGTTCCTTATCATGATAAAGTATCTGTATCTCATGACGGAAGGAAGTGACAAGTTATGGTGCAGTTTACCGGTGGGTGTTTGTGCGGAGATATCCGTTATAAAGTAAATGCGGAACCACAATATATTGATAATTGTCATTGTGACACTTGCCGTAAGGCAACTGGTTCAGCGTTTGCAACTAATATTTTCGTTTCTAAGGACGATATTGTGGTAACAGAAGGGAAGCCTAAATCCTTTTCCCACAAGGCAGATTCTGGGAATACCGTGACCAAAGAGTTTTGTGCTAATTGTGGTTCACAATTGTTCGGTCATGGTACGAGACGACCGGGCTCCAAAAACATCAAGGTTGGTAGTATCGATGATGCCAGCTTTGTGCAGCCTATGGCTGATTTGTATTTGAGCCGAGCGTTACCCTTTATTCAAATTGATCACAACCTTGATGGATTTGACGAGATGCCGTGACGAACAATTGCGCTACTCTGATTTTTACGCCGATAATTCCCATTAAATTCCAGCGTATACGGGGTTGGCTGTAACAGTTAACGGACCGTCGTATAGTTTCAACTTCAGCAAGTTTCTTGGCAGTTGTGGTTAAAGCTAGAATTGCCGGTAAAAAGCACCTGCTTTTGCTGTAATACGGACATGCTTTTCGGCGCCCAATCCACTTCTGACCTAACACTTATTTGCATGGCTGGTCTGACCATTTTACGCTACATACCTGAATTTAATTGGCGTATATCAACTCCGTAATTCGGATTAAGTTAAATGAATTTACAAAATATCGATCTGATCTGGTTCACCAAGTGGGTGAGCAGCTTCTTAATTATCGCAGGCATGGCTTTAACCGCGAACCAAATCTATCCGCTAAACATGTGCATGCAATTAGCCGGTGTAACTGGGTGGCTATTGGTTGGTTTAGCTCGCCATGATAGAAGCTTAATTACACTAAACGCAGTTGCTGCTTTTATCTTTGCTAACGGCATCATCTTCAGTCTACTTTAGCAGTTTGCTTCTCTTATCCGAATCGGCATAAGATCGAGAAGGACCCAAACTTCGAGGATAAGATATGGCCAGATCATCTTTTGCAATTTCAGCTGCCGAGAAAAAATTCAAACAAACCTTAAAAGCGGATAAGAAAGTCGTGTCCGATAAAAAAGAAGCAGCGAAGGCCATACAAGAAAAAATGAATAAGCTGAAAGCACAGCGATTGGCTAAGAAGGTGAACGAAGCTAATTGAGGTTAGCTTTGCTTTGAAAATACAGTATCTTGGAAATACCAAAGGCAGTAGGATATTGTCTGATATTTTAGGCAACCACGTCGTAAAACCGTAGAGTTGGTACAATATGAATTCCGACGCTCCTTCCTAAAGTTTAATTTTGCGAATAAGAACATTTATCCAAGATTTCTGTTTTAAAACCTCAGACTATGGGTTTTGTCTTTTTCTTCAAACTGTCATCAACAATATTGAGAACTTTGCCGCCGATACTTCCTATTAATTTCTAAAACATGATACCCTCTTAAAAGTTGAGTCGATGTTTAACATTGGAGGAATCAATGACCCTACAAGAGGCGTACTTCGTAACGGAGATAGTTGTCGGCATCGCTATTATAGCATCCATTGCATTCGCGGCTTTAGAGCTGCGGCAAAACTCGTACTTACTTCGCAAATCAAAGGCCGACCAAAGAGCAGCGCGAATTAATTGGTTCGCAGAAACAGGTTGCACTAATGCCGATTTTCGGGATTTTGAACGCCGTGTTGATACCGAGTACACCACTTTTGGTACAGACGAGAAATTACGAGAAAATTTGCTCGGTGTCAGGATCCTTCCTAGCTTACTTGATGAACTTATTGCATATTTTGATGGACAGATCTCAGAGGATGAGCGGCCCAATTCGAAATGGAATATGGAACATGCTGCTAAAAAACCCCATATCCAAACGGTCTATCTTTGGTTGAA
>CAYNPP010000186.1:0-3143 GCA_964399095.1 uncultured bacterium
TGTGGTATGGGATCGTGGAGCTAGTTATCGGGTTATTTGGAGTCGGCTTCCATCACCTGTTTGCCACAGTGCACCACATGGTGTTTGCTCACATTTTTCCTCACCAGTCGGCACCATTGTTGGTCAATCTGACAAAGTGGACGTTCGGCGCGCTCTTGATTCTGCCGCAGTCGATTCTCTTGGGTGCAACTTTTCCCTTGTTCACAGCCGGCGTAACGAGACGCTTTCCAGAGAAATCAGGTCAAATTGTTGCAACACTGTACTTTGTCAACAGTTTCGGGGCGGCGTTAGGAATTCTCGTCAACTCGTTTATTTTGATACCACGGTTTGGACTGCCTGGGTCAGTTCTTACTGCGGGTCTGACCAATATTATTCTCGGCATCGTGGTCTATGTCGTTGTAAAGCGTCAATCGTATCGCGTTGAGCAGCCACGTTCAGTCGCAACGTCAGTCGAAAACAGTGGACTTGAATACGGTCTGTTGTCCGTCGCGGCACTAACTGGGATGGCGTCGTTTCTTTATGAGGTCGGTTGGATTCGAATGTTGTCGATGGTATTGGGGGGATCGACACACTCATTTGAGGTCATGTTGAGCGCATTTATTTTTGGCTTGGCACTAGGCGGTCTGTGGATTCGCAGTCGAATAGGCCGGCTAAAAAATCCAATTCTTACGCTTGGCGTAATCCAACTCGTTATGGCGTCTCTGGCAATTTTAACTATTCCACTTTACAACCAGAGCTATGAACTATTTGGAAATATTTATGATTTCTTGAAAAGTACAGAAAGAGGATATTTTTTCTATGTCTTTTTCAGCTATTGCATAGCGCTTCTCATAATGTTGCCTGCAACTATTTGTGCAGGCGCTACGTTGCCGTTGATTACATCTATATTGCTGAATCGAAAACATTCGGATTCGGTGATTGGAAAGATTTATGCGTTAAATACGGTGGGTGCTATCGTTGGTGTTGTACTTGCAGTTCATTTTTTGATGCCTGTTCTTGGGCTAAAGTGGGTCGTTGTAGTGGGTGCCTTGATTGACGTTTGTCTCGGAGTTGTGATCATTCTATGGGCGCGCAGGATGTCTAACCGCCATTATTGGGGTCAAGTGGGATTGATCGGATTATTACTAGTGACATTACTGTCGTTTCCACTGGTGAACCTTGACAAAGAAAAAATGGCATCTGGCGTCTTCCGCCATGGAGACAGTACAACAGGCGGCTTCAAAGTCATTTTCCATCGGGACGGAAAAACGTCGACGGTCGCCGTTACCGAAAGACACAACATACGCTCTTTGTCAAATAACGGAAAAGTCGATGGCCAAATCAACATGGCCTACGGCGACGTCAACTACCATGGCATTCAGGAGGATGCGAGTGATGAGCCGATGGAGGTGCTGTTGGGCGCGCTCGGCTACGTGTATCGACCCGATGCAAGAGTGGTGGCCAATATTGGATTGGGCACGGGTCTGACTGCCGATACACTTTTGCTCCAACCCAGCCTGGATCGACTGGATATCATTGAAATAGAGCAAGCGGTAGTCGAAGCTGCCCGTTTGTTTCTACCCTCGGTTCAAAACGTGTTCGCGAGGCCCCGCAGCAGAGTGATTATCGAAGATGCCAGGACATTCTTGTCCACAAGTGATGTGAATTATGACGTTATCGTATCGGAGCCTTCGGATCCGTGGGTCAGCGGAATTGCCAACTTGTTTACTACAGAATTTTATCAGCACGCCAATGCCAGGCTGGCAGACGATGGAATATTCGTGCAATGGGTGCAGGGGTACGAGATCTCCCCTGATCTAGTGGCCAATATCTATAACGCGCTTGCTGGCATTTTTGCATACATACACCTGTATGCCACCAATGAGACCGATATGATCTTTATCGGATCTCAATCTCCGCTAGTGCCCAACTACGAAGCGCTTTTTAAGACACAGGGTCTGCGTGATCGGCTTAGGCGTGTCGACATAACCGTTCCACAAGATGTCGGATTTCGGCAAGTCGCACCCAAAAAAATACTTGACCGCGTATTTGCCCCCCTGGATAGACGCAAGAACTCTGACTATTTTCCTATTCTGGAATATGGCGCACCCAAGGCGAGGTTTCTTGACGATGTCGCTACGCCTTTGTTGCAGATTCATCATGCGCACATTTTGCGCACCTTGCATGACAACCATCTCCCAGAATATGGCACTCTAACGCCGACCGAGGATCTTCCCTGGGTGCAAAAATTCAATCAGGCAGCGGTGTTTATCGATCTGTTTGCTGACCATCTGGCGGGAGGTGCTACTCAAGAAAACCCAGAGCAATCCGCAGCGCAGCAAGCCCGAGCACTGGCTCAACTGCTTGGGACTTGTCCATACGCAGTGAACAAAGAAGAGCAAGAGGAGGCAAGTGAGAAATTGGTGCGTGCTGTGGGGTGGGCGCTTCCATACCTAGACGCTGGCAGCCAGCGAATGATCTTCAAGCACGTACTATCGTGTGAGATGATGTTTACCCCCCTGATTCGCGCTTGGATTGGTGCACGTCTAGCATGGCTGGAAAAGGACTTTCTAACAGTCATGCAGATAACTACAGAACAACTGAATGCATTAGACGCGATTGACAATATTCAGTGCCTCGAATTGTTTGCATTGGCACTTGGTAGTCATATCGCACTTAACAAGAAAGTCGATGAGCTAGAATATTTGAAGAAGTTAGTTGCGCCCCACTGGCACGTCGGTGAGGGAGGTTCTGGATTTGAACTATTGGCACTGTTGCATTGGGCCGAAAACAGCATCGTCCGTCACGTCGGTAAGGGTGGGTCTGTACAGTAGCTAGGTGCTCGTTGATGACTCGATAGCTTGGTTCTCCTCTAGCGCTATGCTGTCAAGTGCATGGGTGGCGGGTACAATGCCTTGATGTTCTCTTTAAGGAGTGCCGCCTCACGAGAAATGCTTGACAAAGAGCACTAACGAACTACCTATGACCGGAGAAATCCCACTCATTAACTTGGCCTCATTCATCGATGGTGACCAGGTTGCCAAGGCCCGAGTTGCTGAGGCGCTTGGCATGGCGGCCGAGACGCTCGGTTTCGTTATGATCGAAGGTCACGGGATTGAGCCATCGGTGGGGAATCGTTTGAGGGAGTCGGCACTTCGTTTCTT
>CAYNPP010000187.1:0-3124 GCA_964399095.1 uncultured bacterium
GTGGCATCGATAGACTTTCGATTAGGCTGGCGGCCTGTGAGCTCGTCAAGGCGGGCCATGAGATCCACGTTGTAGGTGACCCGGATAGCTCCGCGGTAGATATCCTGACATCGCTGGATGGTAAGCTTAATTCATACCACCTCCAGAGAGAAAACGCCGCGGAAGCAGGCCCAGAGAGTATCCGCGTTGAGGCAGAGGCCCTTGCAGGGAAAATTGATTTAAAAAAAGATATAACAAAAGGTATTGATATATCTGTAATTTCAGTTAAGTTTTCAAAGGTTAAACCAAAGGTTACATTTAGAAAAGTATGATAAAAAGACTGACAGCTCTTGTTCTTGTTGCGTGTGTCTTGTGCACAGACAGCCCGACTGCCATTGGGCAGAACGGCCTTGTGACATCATCCAGCCGATACGCATCGGATGTGGGGATTGAGGTCCTTCGCCAGGGTGGAAACGCGATCGATGCCGCTGTGGCGGTGGGATTCGCGCTCAGTGTTGTGTTCCCGAACGCCGGAAATTTAGGCGGCGGCGGGTTCATGGTAATCAGAACCGCAGATGGAGAGGTCACAACAATAGACTTCAGAGAGGTCGCTCCCGGCGAGGCAAGTAGAGATATGTTCCTTGATAACAGCGGGAACGTTGTTCCGGGCATGAGCCTCTACACATCAAGGTCAGCCGGCGTCCCCGGGACGGTAGCTGGATTTGGATACGCCCACGAAAAATACGGAACACTCGCGTGGCCAACGCTGGTGGCCCCGGCGAGGATACTCGCGAAGCAGGGCTTTAGCTTGACCGACAGGGACGCGTTGTACCTTAACGCCTCAAGCCGATTCCTGGCCCACGACCCAGAGACCGCGAAGATATTTACATCAGACAACCCGTACAAGGGCGGCGATTTATTTGTCCAACAGGACCTCGCGAGCACACTCGCGCGAATAGAGGTGTTTGGCGCAGATGATTTTTACACAGGGGACAGAATCCCCGCGATGATTGAGGAGTGCATGTACAGAACCGGCGGTATAATAACCGCAGAGGATCTAAAGAGCTACAGGCCAATTGAGAGGGAGCCGATTACATTTGAGTACAGAGGGAACACCGTTCACTCGATGCCGCCCGCCTCATCAGGCGGAGTGTGTCTGGCCGAGATTCTAAATCAGATTGAGACGCTTCCCATGTCCGAGTATAAGTTTAAGAGCATGGAGCACATTCAGGCGATGGTTGAGGCAGAGAGAAGGGCCTACGCAGACAGAGCAGAGTATCTGCGTGACATGGACATTGTGACTGATCCCCTTGATGAGCATACCTCCGATGAATACGCGGCCTCAAGGTTCTCTGACTTTGACAGCGAAAATATTATAAGCAGCAGCGAGATGGGACCCGGTGAGGTTCCGGTGTACCAGGAGAGTGAGGAGACTACGCACTACTCGATTGTTGATAAGTGGGGCAACGCAGTAAGCGTCACCACCACACTGAACGGAAAGTACGGAAATGGGATTGTTGTTGATGGAGCGGGCTTCCTGCTGAACAACGAGATGGATGACTTTGCTATCAAGCCTGGGCACCCAAATAAATATGGGCTCGTGGGCAGCGAGGCAAACTCAATCTACGCGGGAAAGAGGATGCTCAGCTCGATGTCTCCCACAATTGTTGAGGATGCAAACGGCGAGCTGTTTCTTGTGCTTGGCTCTCCGGGTGGCTCAACTATAATAACCACCGTTGCTCAGATTATCGTGAATGTGGTTGACTTTGGCATGGATATAGATGAGGCCGTGAAGGCCACACGATTCCACCACCAGTGGCTCCCAGACGCGATATTCTATGAGAGCGGAACGCTAAGCCAGTCCATGAAAAAAGAGCTAAGGGAGAGGGGATACACGCTGAAAGAAAAGGGCTCGATAGGCGAAGCAAACTGCATACAGATAATGGAAAGAAACATTAAATTTGGAGCGGCAGACAGCAGAAGAGCTGCATCTGCATCCGCGTACTAGAGAATGAGTAAAAAGAGAAGATCCTACAAAGAAGAGCTCAGGGTACTTACCCTGCTTATCATCATCGCTTTCACGGTCAAGACATCCATCGCCGAGATATATGTGGTTCCCACCGGCTCGATGGAGGACACTATACTAATCGGCGATGTGCTTTTTGGCAATAAATTTATATATGGAATGAAGACCCCCACGTGGCTTGGTGTCCCCTACACAAGAATGGGATTCGATGTCCCGTGGTACCGCCTCCCTAAGTTCAAGGAAGTAGAGAACGGAGATGTGGTGATATTTGAGTACCCCCGGGACCCGTGGCAGAAGTATGTAAAAAGGTGCATAGGTATTCCGGGTGACACGATAGAGATAGATTCCGCGCGGATATACATCAACGATAGAATGATGGAGTTTCCAGAGCAGGGCAAGCTTGGGAAGGGCCACGTCAAGGACAGAGACTTTGTAAACCACGGCATGTACTCTCTATTTAGCAAGCAGAACGAGGATAACATTACGCCCTTCACTGTTCCGCACAAGGGAATGGAAATAGACTTTTCAGAGGTAAAGGACTGGCCGTCTCTGGTGTCTCTTCTTGTTCTGGATCAGGCGAATATAACCGCGGATATACCACTTCCATTTTCACCGGGGAGCAATCTGTCTCAGGGCGCACTTCCAATAGAAAAACAGTTCAGCTTTGTGTACCTTGACCCATATGAAATTGCAAAAACACGTGGATTTATTAAGTACAGATTCCTTGGGATGTTCCAGGACAAAAGAACTGTCTTTGAGAAGCAGACCGCTGCGATGAGGGAGTATCTGATGGAAAAGTACAGAGAGTACGCAACGGAGCAGACCATTAACCCATGGACAGGGCCGCTTCCGGAGTTTAATGATATACTTAACGCGCTGTACACAATGGACAATGAAACTATACTCCAAAGGATAAAGATTGTATTCCAAGCTATTACGAAGAAAATAAAGATTGTATTATCGATCAACCAATCTTGTTTGACCTTCAAGACGAAGATATCATTTCTATTCAGGATGATTCATTAAAAGTTAAATCGATGTTTACTGGTGGAAGGTATTATAGTGAGTATGATACATACAAAATAATAAACAACTAAAATTTTGATAGTGAATATCTTT
>CAYNPP010000188.1:0-3119 GCA_964399095.1 uncultured bacterium
ATTAGTAATTGTATTACTAGATAGTCCATCAATGAATTTAAAGTTTTTTATTAGACCAATTTAACTTGCTTGAATCAAACTTAAATTCAAAAATAAAAATATAAAAATTTTAATTATTTTATTTTTCATTTAAAATCTATATCCAACTTCAATTTCAAATGATCTTAAAAGAGGAGGTGATAGTGGAAATGCTAAGGCCTGGGAATTAAATAAATTTTTTGCTGATACTCCTATGTGTATATAATTATCCATCTTATATAAAGCATTAATATCAATAGTATATCCTCCTCCAACTCGACCTTTATTTATTTCCCAATCATCAAATGGACTTGCATCAGTTGGACCTAGTTCTTCATCTGTTGCGGTAAACAAACCACTTTTAAAATCAAATGCTGTATTTCCTTTAATTGTCATTCCAATATCCATTGCATCAATAATGATATTAAAAGTTGTTAATGTGAAATTCCACTTAAAATTGGAAGTATTGCTGTATAGATCTAGAAAATTTACATATTCAGGCTCACCTTCTTCAGCTTTTTCTCTTTTTGAAATAAGATCAGAATCATTAAAATGTGATACATTCCCATTAAATTCAAATTTATCAGTTACATGCTTAATGCCTATATCCAATCCATAAAAGTTCACTTTAATATTACTATTTATATATGAATAAAGTATATAAGCTGGCACATTATTTCCATCATTATCAAGAATTTCATATTCATAATTTGTTCCACCACTAGCGTCTTGTCCATCACAACTCGAGTCAATAAAAAAATAACCCCCAGCTGGTGGATTTAAACAATCAGGATCAGGCATTTCGTCATCTAATAAAGTAAAATAATCAGGATTCATTCCATGAAATATTTCTAATCCTGCTGATTTTAAATTTTCACTTATTCCCCAATATCCATTTATTTCGAAAACTGTACTTTTACTTAAAAGCTTAGTAAATGAAAATTCATATGAATCAACTTCCTCAAGACCCAACTTTTCTGTATATTGTTTAGAAAATATTTCTCCTTCGTCCCAAACACCATTACCTAAGTCTAAGAATGCTTCTCCATTATCATACTCACTATTATCATTGGTATCAGTAAATATTTCTCCTTCATCCCAAATACCATTACCTAAATCTTTAAAAATGTTTGTTTCAATTCCAGCACCATTGCCATATGCTACCATATGTGGGTAGATTAAGAAATCGGGTAAGACATTTACATAACCAGAATATATTCTTCTAACTAGATTTGTCGGAGCTTTAAATCCTTTCCCATACATAAGTTTCAGATTACCATTGAAGATATTATTATGAACCAGAGAGAGTTTCGGAGATATTGCATTTTTATAAAATTGATGGCCATCAAATCTAAGAGATGATGTAAAATCAATATCTGGAGTTAGACTTTTGGTTATTTGACCATAAATACCATATCTGTATTCTGTTATATCCTCTCCTACATTATCTTCTTTAGTAAAAGGATCGTATCCTATATCTGCTATAGTAGTCCTTTCTGTTTCTGGATTTTTATATTCAAAATCAAATCCAGCAATTATATTAGCATCCCATATATTATTATTATATTGATAATCAAAAAGCTGATCGATACCATTTAATTTTAATTTATATTTATCATTAGATTGACCAAAGGTTTCCCACGCTTTATCAAAATTCATTTGTTCAGAAGCAAGTTTATCTTCGCAGTTATCTTCATAATAATTAGCTAAAGAGGAGTCGGTAGATTGACAAGAAGTTTGCCAACTTGCTATGTTAGTTCTAGAGGCCATATCACTTTTTTGATTTATTATAGTATACCTTAGTGCGTGATTTGAAGAGTTATATTTAATTGAAGTGGTATAGGAAAACGAATCTTGAAATAAGGGGCCATAACTTCCCATTGCGAAACCTGTAGCTGTAGAAAAATTTGAAGAAAAATTCAATTCATTCCCATTATTCAGGGTATGGTAGTAATTAACTCTTATATAGTTTCGATTGGTAGGTAGTTCACCATATAAATCATGATGAAGTGTATCTATAGTAGTAGTCCTATTAAAGGTCAAGGGGGCAATATAATAATTTTCTGTATCTGTAAAACCCTCATCTTCATCATAAACATCATTTTCATTGATATCTACAAAATTTTCACCTTCATCATAATGACCATTAAATCCTCGTTCAGTATTCCCATATGGTAATTCTTTTGCGGTATAAGATTCGAAAGATATATCAAAAGAAGATGCTTCATTTATAATTTTTGAATATCTTCCTCCAATTCTATATTTTTCAAGATTTGAAGCAGAAAAATTAATTTCATTTTCTGTATCATGTCTTGGATGCTTTGGAATAATATTTAAAAGTCCCTGTGAAGCATCAGGACCGTAAAGTGCAGCTTGTGGTCCAAAAACTATGTCTATCTTAGCAATGCTTTCTTTTGGCGGTGATGAAATGGATGAATATACTTGGCCTGTTATAATTTCTCCCATATATATAGCATCATGAAGTTGTCTGAATCTCGTACTGTATGCACCGTCAAACCCTCTTGCATTAATTTGTGCTCCCGATGTACCAAAAAATGAAACATCAACGCCTTTAACTGATGATACTAAACGATTAAAATCAAATACACCTATATTTCTTCTGATAGATTGCTGGTTTACAATCTGTACAACACTTGGAGCATGAGTTTTCTTTTGTTTGAATTTAGAAGCTGAAACTGTTACTTCATCTAATCCTATAGGATCTTTTTTTAAAAAAATTTCAACATTATTATGATATGGTTTTTTTTTGATACTTTGAGAATCAACATTTTCAAGACCAAGTTTACTTAAAAATTCATCATCATTTTCCAGATTTGTATTTGCAAAAGCAGAAATATAAAAAGTATAGGAACTTTGTTTATAACCTATGTAATCAATAAGTAATGTGTATTTCCCTTCATCTAAATTAACGACTTTAAAATTTCCATATATATCTGCAGCAGTTCCAAAATTATACCCATAAAAATAGATGTTCGCACCAGGTAATGGATTGTTATTTTCATCCATAATTATACCTGATATATATCCATCCTGACAAAAAGCTAAAGATGTACAAATTAAAAAATGTATGACAATTTTTT
>CAYNPP010000189.1:0-3097 GCA_964399095.1 uncultured bacterium
TTCTAATTGATGGAGGAAAAGGTCAGCTATCATCTGCCAAGAGTGCATTAGATCATTTAGGACTCAGCTATATTACAACTATAGGTTTGGCAAAACGTCTTGAAGAAGTTTTTCTTCCTAATTTTTCTGAACCACAGAATATTGCTAAACATTCTCCTGCATTATTATTATTAAGAAAGATAAGAGATGAAGCTCATCGTTTCGCTATATCATTTCATAGACAAAAAAGAGATAATATTCAGAATAAATCTATTTTACTCCAAATTCCCGGTATGGGGCCAAAACGAGTCAAATATTTTTGGAATACATTCAGTTCATTTGAAGAGGTCAATAACCTATCACCTGAAGAAATTAAAAACAAATTAAATATTCCATTAAAAACTTGTCATAGTATATTAAAATTAGTTAACAAATAAAATTTATTATTACCACAAATGATTAAATTATAATTTCTTATATTTATATATAAAACAATATAAAAAATTAACTTGGAGATATACATTGCTAAAAAATAAATTATTATTTTATATATCTATTATTACAATATTATTCTCTTATCCAGATGAACCTCCTAATGGAAAGTCTGGTGCTCCAGGAGAAGGAACTTGTGCTGACTGTCATAATTCATATGATCTAAATAGCGGAACAGGATCTATTTCTATTTTAAATGTACCTGAAAATTATGAAATTAATGAAACATACACATTGTCTGTCGAAATAACACATCCGAGTCAAATTCGTTGGGGATTTGAGTTATCTGCAAAATTATCTGACGGTAACCAAGGAGGAACAATTATAATTTCTGAATCAGGTTATACACAATTTTCATTATCAGATAATAATATTACCTATATAAAACAAAATCTTTATGGTACATACAATGGTCAATCTGGACCTGTAGTATGGTCATTTGATTGGATTTCACCAATATCAGATCAAGGAGATATTACATTTTATGTAAGTGGATTAGCTGCAAATGGTAATGGAAATAAATATCAAGATTATGTATATACTACAAGTTCAAATATCTCACCTAATATACTAATTTATGGTTGTATGGATATCACAGCATGTAATTATAATGAAGCAGCAAATACAGAAGACGATTGTACTTATGCAGAAGAATACTATGATTGTAATAGTAATTGCATAAATGATCAAGATAATGATTTAATCTGTGATGAATTAGAAATTGAAGGATGTACCGATTCAAATGCTTTGAATTTTAATGAAAATGCAACAGATGATAATGGAACCTGTGAATATCAAGAGAATATTTCTAATTTAGTTATTCCTCATAAAACAAATTTGGATAATCCATTCCCAAACCCTTTTAATCCATATGTTATAATTCCGTTTTCTATTAAGGATGTAAATAATATCCATATTGGAATTTATTCTCTAAATGGTAAACTTATTAAAATATTACTTCAAGAATCAATTACTACTGGTTATCATTCAATTTCATGGAATGCAGGAATGTATCCTTCTGGTATTTATTTAATAAAATTGATAAGTGAAAAAAATTCAATTACAAAAAAAATCATTTTAATGAAATGATATTACATTATCTATTGGTTTTATTTTTCTATATAAGTTTTGCGCAAGATACGTTCTCAATTGTTGCTGTAAATCCATTAACGAATGAAATTGGAAGTGCAGGTGCATCATGTATTGCAGGTTCTATTATTATAAGTGATATACATCCTGGTATCGGCGCGATACATACTCAATCATTTTGGAATGCAGCTAATCAAAATATGGGAAGTGACTATATGAGTCAAGGTTTTTCACCTGCACAAATAATTGACTCATTAATAGCAAATGATATCCAAAATAATCCCTCATTACGCCAATATGGTGTTGTCGATTTAATTAATGGAGGAAGAAGTAACGCATTTACAGGAACAAATTGCTATAATTATAAAGGTCATATTACTGGCACAACTTATTCTATCCAAGGGAACATATTATTAGGTGAAGAAATACTTACACAAATGGAATATAATTTTTTAAATACGATGGGAAATCTAAGCCAAAAACTAATGGCTGCCTTGCAGGGAGCAAACGTTTCGGGTGCAGATACTCGCTGCGAACAATATGGGACATCTTCTCTATCTTCATTTATCCGAGTAGCACATCCATATGATATTAATAATGAATTGTTTTTAGATTTAAATCTAAACAACGTGACTCCCGGGATGGAGCCTATAGATTTACTCCAAGATCAATTTAACTCTTGGGAGTTAACTCAGTATGAGATTATATATGGAGATGTTAATAATGATTCATTTATCAATATTACAGATATACTTCTAATAGTCAGTCACATTTCATCTAATTATACTCTAACAATCACATCATTATATGCCGCAGATATAAATTATGATTCGAGCTTAAATATTCAAGATATTATCATTATTATTAACATCATTTTAGGAAATTGATTCATTTATTATAAATAAAATTTCTAATTAGGTTAAAATAATTTAAACCCATTACTTGAATTATATTATTATGATGTGCATTTTCAACCCAATATTTTGATTTTTTATTAGAATTTGAATTTTTAAATAAATCTACTCCCTCATTAAAATTTATTATTTGATCCTGTTTTGCATGAATTATATATAAAGGGCCATAATAATTTTTAATTTTTTCTATTGGGTTTAATTCTATTTTTAAATTAATTCCAAATTTTTCATGATCAATTCCAAATAATTTAAATAATGGCTCTATATATGCAATTCCAGACTCAATAACCATTCCAGATATACAATTTTGATAACTTTGAATAATTTCTAATACTGATACACTTCCCAACGATCGTCCCATTAAATAAATTGGCCCTTTATATCCTTTTATGATTAAAATATTTTTTAATTCATTAAATATTTTAGATGAATCTGAAACCATAGTTGAAAAAGATGGTGCGCCTGATGAAAAACCATATCCACGATAATCAACAGGTATAAAATTAATATTTAAATTATTATATATTTTTGCAAATTCATCATAATCCGATACTAATTCAGCATTTCCATGAAAAAATATTAAATTTGGATAAATTTGATCTTTCAAATGTAAGCGACAACCA
>CAYNPP010000190.1:0-3086 GCA_964399095.1 uncultured bacterium
AAATAGACTTAGCATTAAAATTCACAGATAAGGATGCAGCAGCTAAGCCTTCTACACCTGCGGATTCTGCAATCTTTTCAAATATTGGTTCCATTGGTAGAGTAAACTTCCCGCCCAGTACGAGAAAAGGTGCTGTCCACTGATAACTCGCAGGAGTTACTGATATAATTTCATTTGTTACAGGATCTCTCTCAATTATTGTATTAAATGATACATCTCCACTTGCCATTGCCAACCCAAAGCCGATTGAATTAGATATTGAACCTAAATTCATGTTAGCAGCCATGCCACCGCTAGTAATGTTGAAAGCAGTTGTCATACCATCCGATAATGATGCGGCGTGATTAGATATTTCAAGTAAAGCTGCAACTTTTAGCTCATTAGCACCAAGACTCATGCCAAATGGCGTTATAACCTTTGCAGATATATTAGGTCCCATACTATAAGATTCTTTAATATTAGATCCAAAAGGAAGTGATCCGCCTAAATCTACTGTGACTACATATTCATCTTTAAACTCAATAGGGCTAGAATCCGCTGTGTCAGCTGTTTGAGTATCTGGAGCTACTTCTGATTGAGAACAAACTTTATCTTCTGCATTAAACTCACAACCTTCAGTTTTCATACAATCTTCTTCATTCAGACCTTCACATGGATTAATTAAGAGATTTTTTATAGACTCAACCTTTTTCTCAACAGCATTAGAATCCGTTGCTGGGTCTGTTGCTGGATCAGGCTCAGTTTGTGTGTCTTGCATAAATGCAAAAGAAGTGATAATTGTTAATAGTAGTATCTTGCTATATCTCATTTTAACCTTTCATAAAAAAATAAATATTAATTTATTGACTATATCTTCACTAATTTATCTAAAAATTTTTCTAATATACAACATAAAAGTGATTGAACTAATTATATATTTTTGTGCATCTGTTATGCTATCATTACTTATTTTTAGAGTTTTTTTAACAAAAAATAAGTATGTAGGGATATATGACATCCCAAATAAGAGAAAGATTCATGATGAAAAAATCTTGAAAATTGGTGGCATTGGAGTTTTATTTGTATTTTTACTTCTCCTTTCAATTTTCAGGTTAGTCAATCAGGAATTTTTGTTTATAATGAATAAAATTGAAGGTCAAGTCTTCTTAGCAACTGTGTTTTTAATTATAGGTGGCTTAATAGATGATATCGTTGGAATGAACGCGCCGAAGAAGCTCTTTTTTCAAATTATATCAATTTCTATTATTATAAATGCAGGTTTTTATATTTCATTATCATCTAATTATTTAGTAAATATAGTTTTATCGTTTGCATTCTTTGTGCTTGTCATTAACTCTATGAACCTTATAGATGGGATTGATGGCCTATCATCTGGAATATTTATTTTATTTGTTTTTTCAGTGATTACACTTTGTCTCTATCTATCTATTATAGATTCAAAGTACTATATATTAATCGCTATTTTTATGGGATCAATATTAGGATTTTTTATTACTAATTTTCCCCCAGCAAAACTATTCCTTGGCGATGTTGGAAGCATGCTCCTTGGATGGATATCTGCGGTCAGCATTGTCTATCTTTCTTTATACTTTGATGATAATTTTAAAAAAGTTTGTCTTATATCATTGTTGTCATTACCATTTTATGATGTATTTTTTGTTGCATTGAAGAGGTATCAAAGTAGCAATAAATCCTTCTTGCATAGAATTTCTTCAATAGTATATCCTGACAAAAATCATATTCATCATTTATTATTGAACAATGGCTACTCAATTAAAAAATCATTGTCTATACTCTTATCATTTTATGCATTCTGCTTATTGATTACGATGATTGCTTTTTTTATTAATTCTATGTACCTAGTTTCATTTTTATTGGTATTAATATTAAATATAATCTTTAGAAAATATTTTGAGCATAAAACAAATATTATGGAGCCCAAGGCATGACAAAAAAGATTCCTGTGAGTTATAAAAATAAAAAGAAGGCACATATATCAAATGTTGAAGAATATGAGTCTATATACAATCAATCAATCACAGATACAGATAATTTCTGGAGTCAGACGGCAGCTAGAATTGCATGGGTAAAAAAATGGGATAAAGTTTCTAGTGTTAATTATAAAAAAGCTGATATAAAATGGTTTGAAGGTGCAAAATTAAATGTTTCATACAATTGCTTGGATCGTCATGTTGAGATGGGTAATGGGAATAAAATTGCATTGATATGGGAGGGAAATGATCCAACAGAAGATAAGAGTTACACATATTCTGAGCTTCTAGAAGAAGTAAAAAAATTTTCAAATGTTCTTAAATCTCTTGACGTACAAAAAGGAGACAGGGTTTGCATCTATATGCAGATGATTCCTGAGTTATCTATTGCGATGCTTGCATGCTCAAGGATTGGTGCTATCCATTCTATTGTCTTTGGAGCATTTTCTTCTGATTCACTGTCAAACAGAATCAATGACTCTAAATGTAAAATCTTAATTACTCAAGATTCAGGTGTGCGAGGAACAAAAAATAATATCCCGATGAAAACTAATGCTGACAAAGCTGTAGAAAGTTGCCCCTCTATATCAAATATAGTTGTAGTTAAAAGAACGGGTGTTGATGTGCCATTTAATAATCAGAGGGATGTTTGGTGGCACCAATCTATGAAAAATTCCTCTAATGATTGCGCTCCAGAAATAATGGACGCTGAGGATCCATTGTTTATACTATATACATCAGGATCTACAGGGAAGCCAAAGGGAGTGCTTCACACCTCTGGAGGATATTTAGTCTATGCTTCTTATACTCATGAGATTGTTTTTGATTATCAACCAGGGGATATTTATTGGTGCACAGCTGATATTGGTTGGATTACTGGTCATTCTTATATTATATATGGCCCACTTGCAAATGGTGCTACCACAGTTATGTTTGAGGGTGTTCCAAACTATCCAGATTATAGTAGGTTTTGGCAGATTATTCAGAAACATAAGATAAATATTTTTTATACTGCCCCCACAGCCCTAAGGGCTTTGATGAAGGAGGGTGATAGCTATGTCAAGGAGTGTGATTTATCTACTTTAAAGCTGTTAG
>CAYNPP010000191.1:0-3079 GCA_964399095.1 uncultured bacterium
TCTCAAACCAAGATGCACGGTCGATTATTCAGACCGTCCAAGTGTAGTGATTCATCGCGGCATTTTTACTCGTAACCTGAAGGTCGTAGGTTCAAATCCTGCCCCCGCAACCGAAAATATATAATTAAAACAATTTTCTATACAGCCTCGGCCTCCCCTTTGGGAGGTCTTTTTTCTGCCTCAGTGACAAACCAGTGACAGAGGGCTGGTAATTTTGGTGGCTACTCGTGCGGGTTCGACCTGCACGATTACCACGAGAGCCAGAACGTATCGCCGCCCAGTGACGCGGCCAGTCAACAGACCGCCAGGTTTTTTATGGTTGCATAAAATTTGCGCAAAGTTTTAGCCAGTAGCTCCAGACAGAAAATATTAACGACAAACAACAGCAAGGTTATTAGAGTGGCAACTGAATATATTTGAGAAGCTTTTTGCAGCCAATTTCGCGCTCATCGGGTTGACACCGCTATTAATGTGAAACTGAATTAATTTTGGGAACAAAACATGGCCGATCTTGGTCAGAAGATAACGTGTCGAAAATGTAAGCGAGCGTACTATAATCTAAACAACGTTCAATTGACCTGCCCTTATTGCGCCAAAGATGCCCTCATTCCAAATGGCACAATCGCAATTTTAAATATGAGGATAAGGCCTGGTGGCTATAGTGATAAAAATTTATGCCTCGAAGAAGGTTTAGGCACCCAGGCAAAGAGTGGAGCAATTTATCTCAGGTCCTTGGTTACGGTGATCAATGGCCCTCAAAAGAATAAGAAGTTTAGTCTTCCAATCGAAATATCTAGCCAGAAAAATGACTATTGGCAGTATAAGGGGAGAGAACTAATCCGAGAGATGCTTAATTCATCACAAGGCCTCTCTTCCTCAGATAACTCTCGTAAAGCAGTGTTTGGTCGAATGATTCACAGTTACAGCGTATTAAACGGTTTATGCTTCTTAGGGGTGATCGGTATACGGAAAAATCAGAAAGGCAGAGAAGAAAACAATATCTTGCGAGTGCTATCTGTTGATGATGAGGAGTACAAAGCATTAGTCGCAGATAAAAAATTTGTTCCGGCTCGGAAGACACCTCCGCCATCTGAACCTAATTCGCCGATGTGGCAGCGTATTTGAGCATTGAAGAAAACGAAAAATGCTCCTTCGTCCAAGACAGCAGGAATTTCTGGATAGAGCTATCGATGCGCTATCAGAGAACGACAATACTCTCGGGATTGCGCCAACAGGAGCAGGGAAGACAGTGCTGTTTTGCCATCTTCTTGGACATTTCATGCGGAATGACGCCCAAAAAAAAGCATTAGTGGTAGCCCATAGAGATGAATTAACGACCCAAAATTCTTCTAAGTTTCAGCTTATCAATCCTGATATTTCGGTCTCTATTGTCAATGCGGACATTAAGGACTGGAGTGGGCAGGTTGTTTTTACCATGGTTCAAACGTTATCCAGGGAGAACAATCTGGAAAAGATCCCGCACCTGGATTTTATCGTGATCGACGAAGCTCATCATACACCCGCCAGTTCCTATCAGGTGATCATCGAAAAATCTCGTCAGATTAACATCGATTGTAAGTTAATCGGTATGACAGCGACACCAACCAGGAGCGATGGTATTGGCCTCCGTAAAAATTATTCTAACGTGGCAGATCAGATATTTATCAGTGAATTGATCGGTTCAGGTCATCTTGTCGTGCCCAGGACCTTCATAATTGACGTAGCACAAGAACAACTTAAGACAGTCCAGAAAATCGCTGGCGATTTCGATATGTCGCAGGTTGAGAAAATCCTGAATAAACGCCCGATCAACCAAGCGGTTGTTGAAAAGTGGAAAGAGTTGGCAGAGAACAGAAAAACTGTCGTTTTTTGCTCAACAGTAGAACATGCCCAAGATGTTCATAAGGCCTTCGTAGAGGAGGGTATTCCTGCAGAAATTGTATTCGGTGAGCTATCATCATCCGAGCGCTCTAGTGCCCTGGCTCGATTTCACTCTGGGGAAAGTAAGGTAATAGTGAACGTTAGCGTTTTGACCGAAGGTTGGGATCATCCCCCAACGAGTTGCATTATCCTTCTTCGACCGAGTTCCGCGAAGGGAACGATGATCCAGATGGTAGGACGTGGTTTGCGCACAGTTAATCCGAGTGAGTATCCGGATGTATCAAAAAAGAACTGTATCATTCTGGATTTTGGAACATCCTCACTAATTCACGGTAGCCTGGAACAAGACGTTGATCTCGACGGAAAAATTGGAACCTATGCCGACCTGTCAATGGAGTGTCCGTCCTGTAATGCCGAAATACCATTGTCATCTAGGGAGTGTCCTGTTTGTGGTTACGAAATTCGTAAAAAAGATGCCAGAGAAAAGGGAGAGGTAAGTGCGGTATCCTATCTGGAGATGGTGGAAATCAACCTTCTGGAACGGTCACATTTTCAGTGGGTAGATCTATTCGTTGACGATCTCTCTTTTTACTCTGGCGGTTTTAACGCCTGGGCCGGAGTTTTTTGTGTGGGAGACAATTGGATTGCGGTCGGGGGCAATAAAAACATCAAGGCAAAGCTCCTGTTAAACGGAGATCGTATTCAGGGATTTGCTGCGGCAGATGATTGGTTGAATAATTACGAAACCGACGATACCGCTCACAAATCACGGTCTTGGCTTGAAGTACAGCCGACTTCCCGGCAATTATCAGCGTTACCTCCAAGATATAGATTGGACTTCAACTTAACCCGCTACCGAGCTTCTTGTTTAATCGGGTTTAAAAGAAACAAGCAGGTAATTCTCGATATTGCGGCCCAACTAGAGGGATCCAATCTCTAAAGAAAGGGTTCGGAAATGGCATTCTCAATCACAAATGAGCGATTATATCTCGATATTCCCTGGGGGGAAGAAAGATGGGAAAAAGACGCAGGCTTGGAATGGGACAAAGACCGCAAGTGCTGGTGGCTGCCCCGCGGACTGGCCCCATTACCCTTCCGAAGTTATTGGTCATTCTTAGATAAAAAGAAAACTTACGATGATCGAGGAAGTCTCAAAAGGGGAGGTTGCAGGTTCAAATCCTACCCTCGCAACCAATTA
>CAYNPP010000192.1:0-2398 GCA_964399095.1 uncultured bacterium
GACCAAAATAGCCACAGCACTCAGGGCATCTTCGGCGGTGCCCATTAGTCCCCAAAGTTCCTGCAAGGCGACACCCGGCAGGATGGCTAGTAGTGGTTCACTCCGGAATTTATTGATTTGCCGGAGCGCTCTAAATGCTCCCAAACGCGATTTCAATCCTACCATAAAGGCGGTAATAAACCGCGGCGTTAGATCCATCTTTCTAAGGGCATCCGCTTCAATGACCATACCTGGAACCCGTGCTCCCCCTTTCCAATCGACATGAATAGCTGTGATTCCCTCAAGACTAACATGCAAAGTACGATCGACGGGCGTGCCGGTTCGTGCCAAGACCCCGGCGACCCGAAATGGTTTATTGTCGTGTCTCACAAACCGACCAGTGCCAAGGCCATGATCAATAACTATTTTATCATCTACTTTATAGTTCAGTGCCGACGCAACTTCGGCGCCAAGAACTGCGTCAAAAATATCGTCGAAAGGCCGTCCTAACTTAAACTTTAGTATACGGTTCTGACCATAACGGTAATAATGAAAATAGGCTTTACTTGTTCCCATAACCCGGAACCCGCGGTGGGAGTCACCTAAAGAAATAGGGATTGTCCATTTCACATCCTTACGTCCATCAATAGAGCGATAGCTTTCCCAAGAAATATTATTCGTGGCGTTACCAATACGAAAAACAGAATAGAGTAATAGCTGGATGGATCCACTGCGGGCCCCGACGATAATGTCCGTGCCAGAAATGGTATTGGCAAAACTGAGTTTAGCATCGTGGCGCACTTTTTCTACACTCAGGATCAACATCACACTAACAGCGATAGCAAAAACCGTCAGAATTACCATCAGCCGCCTATTTATAAGGCTGCGCACCGATAAATTAATTATAACATCAACTGGTATCACTTTAAATTTGCCTCATTGATGTCGGATAGTTTTATACAACGATCAAACTGGTCCGCTAAATTCGAATCGTGACTTACGAATAACAAAGTGGCGCCAGCACTCGTGACCTCATCGAAAAGAAGCTTCATAAAGGTCTGACGAACATCATGGTCTAGAGAAGAGGTAGGTTCGTCAGCGATGATTAGTTCGGGAGCGCCGATTAGAGCTCTGGCCGCAGCAACCCGCTGTTGTTGGCCCATGCTCAACTCGAATGATGGAGAGTTTATAATAGCCGATTCGCGCAGTTGCATTTGTGCGAGCAAGCGCCAAGCTTCTTCGTTAACACTATCGGATTTCCCCCGCGCTGCCGCATGCCGACGCCGGGAGAACCGACAGGGCAAAATAACATTGTCTACTGGCGTAAGGTACGGGATCAGGTTGAACATCTGAAATATTACGCCGATGTGGTCAGCACGAAATGCGTCTCTCGCAGCACTCTTAAGTTGCATGAGATCTGTTCCGTTTACCTCAATGCTTCCAATTTCCGGCATCACAACACCTCCCAACATGTTGAGAAGCGTAGTTTTTCCGCTCCCGCTGGGGCCTTCGAGGAAAACCCGTTCTCCCGTGTTTACTTTGAATTTTTGTATATTAAGGAGGAAAGGAACATCACGATTCCAGCGAAAACGAACATTACTTAATTCGATCATTACGCCACTCACCTTGACAGCTCTTCAATTCCGCTTTTATCAGAATTTCAAGCTTGGTGACTTCTCTGCCTCTATTGGTGTGGCGAAAGTCAATAATAAAACCAGCGTTGAAATAAAGCAGGTTTGATTTTGATGGAGATAAAGACTCGTCATAAAGCAACTCTGATTATTTCAAAATTACGTAATGTTATATAGTAACTCGTGATGCTTTGGTCAAGATAGACGGGAAATACCCCTGTGTTTAGTTGATTAAACTATAGTCGGCGGCTCTAGAAGATTTTAGCTACCTATTATTCCTCGTAGGGTTCAATTTTTAGCCCATCAAGAGTATAGGCCGTGTCCACCCCGGCACTCCCATCGACAAGAGACAGGGATTGACTCGTTGCCTGTATTGATAGGCGTCCAGTGACCCAAACGGGTTCGTAAATATTCGTGAGGATGTGCGCATCTTGTAAGCTTACGTAGACAGTCTGATTTGCAGGCGGTGGGGGTACATGGATACAAGCTCCCACATACGGAACTAAAAGCAATTCCTTAACACCAGTGTCTTTATGCTCAAGTGGTAATGCATAACCCGGCATACGGACTATTTGACCATCAAGTTCCGCATTGGTTAGCTGATTGCGTCTCACTAATTCTCTTTCCAGGCGGTGATAAGCGGCTATTAATCCATCTACATCTAATCCCTGGCGCTCCATTTTATAGCGACGTTCAACCCCGACCTCGAAGGTTTCGTTGACTTCCGAAATGGTGCCGCTGCGATGCAGTTTATTAACACCAACAAGGGTTTCCAAATCCATGAGTTG
>CAYNPP010000192.1:2408-3076 GCA_964399095.1 uncultured bacterium
GTCAGTAAAAGGATTATCCAGTGGCGCCATATTGGGAAGCAGATTATCCCAATCGATTTTGCGTGAATTTTCGATAGCATGGACCGGCAAGGCTGTTAATAAGATCAAAATAAGAGCGGCAAGACGAATTATCATGATGAATTTTCTCTATGAGAGTAAAATTTAGTCTTTGGTCATCGTTTGTAGAAGTCCACGATCATAATGTAATTATGAAAATAATAGTTAGGTTTGTGCAAAAAATATAGTTTTGGTCTATTTAGGTTCAATGGTCAAATTGAAGAATACTAGAATTTAGCCGAAGCCGCTAATGAGAAGAAAAGACAATCTCGTCCAGGTCATACCTGGACGGGTAAGCACCTAATGTCTCAACCCTTTGTCACCCAGACACAAAAAAGTTACCAAAAGTGGGCTGGCAAAATTATCATAAACCACTGGTTTTATTTGCTAATGAGTTGGTTGCGGGGGTAGGATTTGAACCTACGACCTTCAGGTTATGAGTGTGAATAATTACTATTTAAGGCTTTGAAATCATTGTAAATTACAATTTCATGTGCCTTGGGTGTGCCTTGCGTAACGATCCATCATTTCAGCTTCCTAAAAAGATGTTTTCATTATGATAGCCGAGATAAACACGGTGTTCGTCCTCAATTTTTCGTATGGAAGCGTTT
>CAYNPP010000193.1:0-3073 GCA_964399095.1 uncultured bacterium
GGTTGTAAGTGAAGATTATCTTTATTTCTGCTATTGTGATTCTCTTTGCGCATCGATGGGTGATTGCTGTGAAGATCAATTTGAAGAGTGTGGATACTACAGTACTGGACCTGATTTAGATCTTTCTGATTATTCACAAGAAGAGATAGAAGATAGAATGGCTCAAGCCGAAAGAAGAGCCCTTTTGGATCAGCAAACAGAAGAAAATAGAGATCTTATTGCATTTAATATATACAGAGATGGTCAATTTTTAGCTTCTGTAGATGCTGGAGTTTATGAGTATGATGACTATGAAGTTATGAACCTTCAGACATATTGCTATACTGTCACATCTGTGTATGAAGAAGGCGAATCACCAGAGCCTACTGATGAGGCGTGTGCAACTCCAGAGCCTGGAATGCCCCCTACAGATTTATATGCATACGCAGAAACTGATGTTATTATTTTAGAGTGGCAAGGTGGGACAGCAAATGTTTTAGATTACAATATATATAGAGATGGCTCACTATTTTCCACATCTGTAGTTCCTATTTATGAGGATGATACAGCTGAGCATGATGTTGAGTATTGTTATCAGGTTACTGCAAACTATCCTTCTGGTGAGTCGCTTCCTACAAATGAGAGCTGCGCTATGTGGATATTAGCACCCCCACTAAGTATAACAGCTACAGGTGGCAATGGTTTTATTGATGTAGAGTGGACAGAGCCAGGTGTTAGTACATGCGCTGATGAGGTTATCCCATCTTTACCTTTCAATGCCATGGGGTCAAATGTTGGTATGGGGGATGACTGGTTAGTTCAGGGCTCACAGGGAGCAGATTATGCTTACTTGCTTGTTGTATCAAGTCCTATTGTTATTGATATAACTCTTTGCAGTATAAATACAACCTATGATACAAAGCTTGAGATTTTTACAGCAGATCCAGATTGCAATGAGTCTACAACTGGGAATTATGTTGATGATGCAGAATGTGAATTTAGTTGGCTGCAGTCATCATTGCTGGGGGTCTCTCTTCAGCCTGGTCAATATTACATTGTTGCAGATGGCTATGGAGGTGGAGAAGGCACCTACGAAATTAATGTTACGCAGTCAGGATTAGCAGCTCAGGATCCACCAGAAGTTGAATCATCAATTAGTTATGAGTCAGAAAAAAGTGGTGAAGAAATAAATCTTGAGGATTGGATTATTGCTGATTATAGTTCTGATTTATTAAGGAATCTATTGGGATTTGATTTATATAGAGATGGTTCTTTCCTTGTTAATGTGGGGCCAGATGTATACTCATATACCGATATGCCACTGGAAAATGGAACAGAGTACTGCTATTTTGTTGTTGCTAATTATGATGAAGGAGATTCACAGCCAACAGCTGAAGTTTGTGCCTCTCCCGATGCAGGCCCAATGTGTCCACCTGAGAACCTTGTACTAAGCTTCGAGGATGGAGATACTGATATTGATTTATCTTGGGATTTTCCTGAGCCAAATTGTGGTGAAGGTAGCTATACCGTGGAGTGCGGTGGTGGTTCATGGGAAACTGAGGTGTCATGGGATTTGCTATTTGAAGGGGTAGCAGTAGCAAGCGGTCTTGTTGGTTCTTATGAACTAGATCTTGAAAATGGGGATTACATACTAAATATGATGGATTCTTATGGTGATGGATGGAATGGCAATACATGGAACCTATATAATGAGGGAACTTTAGTTGCAAGTTGCACACTTGATACGGGTTCAGAGGGCTCTTGTGAATTCAGCTTAACTGGACTAGCCTCTTTTGATGAAACTAATCTAGTATTGGCGGTTGATAATGCTCCTCATAATAAGCCACTTGAAATATCAAGTCGCACCAATGAAAATTCTGACGGTTCAAATGAAAATAGCAGGATTGAAGGATTTAATATTTATAGAGATAATACTTTGATTGCATGGGTTCCATCTGAACAGAATAATTATACTGACAGTGATATTTATTTTGACACTGAATATTGCTATAAAGTTAAAGCTGTTTATGATCAAGGAGAATCAAATCCAACAAATGAGGTATGTGATTCACTTACTGATCCTGCGAGTTTTTCAACTCTCGATGTTCCATCTATGACAGTGCAGGGTGGTGATGACTTTATGATTGATATTTCTTTAAGTAATCAATTTGAGGTTGCAGGATTTCAGTTTACTTTATCAGACAATCCTGATTTATTGACAGGAGTATCTGCAGAGGTCACTGATAGAACAGACGGATTTGAGGTGCTAATAAATGAGCTAAATGGAGAGCTGATTCTAGCGGCATTCAGTCTTACTGGATCTTTGATAGAAGTAGGAACAGGCCCAATTGTTAATATTACCTATTCATCAATGCAGGTAGATGAAAGTACAGGGGTAATACTATCATCTTATGATGTAATATTAGGCGATTCTAATGGAGAAGAATTGCCATCATTTGGTGTGGATGGTGTTATTACTCTAACATCTGAACCTCCAGTATATGGTTGCATGGATCCTGAAGCAGCAAACTTTAACTCTGAGGCAAATGTTGATGATGGTTCATGTTTATATAATCAGGATTTAGTTCTTAATTTACTACCGTTTATGATGAACCTAAGCTCATGGAATATTGATATGACAGATAATAGTATAGAGAACCTGTTTAGTGATATTAATACACTATTGATAAGTGATGATGGTGATGGGAATTATGTTCCTGCTTATGGAGTTAACACCATAGGGGATATTAGCATAGAAGAGGGATATAGAGTATTTTTAATGGGATCTAGCACTCAAACACTATCACTTGAAGGAATTCCAAATGAGGAAACATCAATAACCATAGATCCGTTTGCGCTTAATTTGATTTCTTATATCCCATCAGAGTGTATGGATACAGATGATGCATTCGCATCAATCACAGATAATATTCTGCTTGCGAGTAATGACTCTGGAGGTTTTTATATACCTTCATATGGAATTATGACAATGACAGAGATGTGTCCAGGAGAGGGATATGGGGTGTTTTTATCCAGTGATAGCCCCATTGATTTCACGTATCCATCCACAGGAGATCAGGCAAGGTCATCAATG
>CAYNPP010000194.1:0-3030 GCA_964399095.1 uncultured bacterium
CAAGGCGCTACGCGATGGTTGGCTATATACCGGCGATATCGGAGAGTATGACGTTTACGGGAATATTTATATCCGAGACCGCAAAAAGGACATGGCAATCGTTGGTGGCTACAATGTATATCCGCGGGAAATCGATGAAGTGTTGTTTTCCCATCTAGCCGTAATTGAAGCTGCGACAGTGGGGGTGCCAGATTCCTATCGAGGTGAATTGATCCAAGCCTATGTGGTCCTACGGAAAGGCATGAATTCATCTTCGGAAGAACTTATTCTCTATTGCGAAAAGAACCTTGCAAAGTACAAGGTGCCAAGCAAAATTATCCTTATTAATGAACTCCCTAAAACAAATGTTGGGAAAATTGACAAGGGAGCTCTTAGAAAAAAATCAAGGGTATACGACAGATGAGTATCAAGGCAGAAATACCTTACGGTGCCTATTGGAGCACACCCAATGCCAAGTGGCAGGGTTCCTTGCAACACCTGCACTCTATAAAATTTGCGGCACATGTTGCTAAATTTGAACTGGCTAAGCGGAATATTGAACCTGAGGTGCTAAATTATGGGGTTCTCGGGATGACCGTTAACCAACACCAATCCTTTAACGGCCTACCTTGGTTTACCAACCTGATCGGAGCTCCTAATGTCGGTGGTCCGTTAATCAACCAAGTATGTGCCACTGGTGTCCGATGCCTAGAAAACGCCGTAATGGAGATAGAAAGCGGTATGGCGGACTGCGCTCTCGTCGCAACCTGTGACCGGACGTCCAACGGCCCCCAGCTCTATTATCCCGACCCCGCGGGCATAGGAGGTACCGGTAGGCATGAAAACCAAGTGCTAGATAACATGCAAGATGACCCGTACGGTCATCACTCCATGCTTCAAACAGCCGAGAACGTCGCTGTACGCCACCAAATTTCTACCAATCAACAACATGAAGTAGCGGTCCGGCGGAGTGAACAATATAAGGACGCGTTAGCAGACCAATCAGCCTTTTTAAAACGTTTCATTACCCTGCCATTCGGTGTGCCGTCTCCCGACTTTAAAACAACAACGAGCATAATGGATGGAGATGAGGGCGTTTACCCGCCGAACCGAGAAAAGCTCGATAAATTAAAACCAGTTTTAGAAGGAGGCAGTATCACCTTCGGTGGTCAGACCCACCCTGCAGACGGTAATGCCTGTATAATCGTGTCTACGCCGGCGAAGGCAAGGAATTTGTGTCAAGGTGAGAATATTGTGGTAAAGGTTAATGGATTTGGACAAGCCCGTGCTGAACTTGGCTATATGCCTGAAGCGCCTCTTCCTGCAGCGTATAATGCTCTCAACATGGCGGGTTGGAACTTGGATGACATCGATGTGCTCAAAACCCACAATCCATTCATCGTCAACGATATCTATTTTGCCAAAGAGCCCGGCTGCGACGTCAATAACATGAACACCTACGGTTGCACATTGGTCTGGGGACACACCCAAGCAGCCATGGGAAGCCGCGGTATCATCGAACTAATTGAGGAGCTCGTCATCCGTGGCGGCGGAAGAGGTTTATTTACCGGGTGTGCCGCAGGTGATACAGGTATGGCGGTAGTACTAGAGGTCAAAGACAGGAAATAATCACGAATTTTCTACTTCCTCACGCCTTATTTCGATAGCCATCCATTCCTCTTCCATCGCCGACAACTTGGCTTCCGCTTTCTGCAATTCATCAGCTTTAAGCTGAAACTTTTTCGGTTGAACCTCGTATAAATCTGGGTCCTCAAATGCTAAACGTAGCCTATCTATTTCTGCTTCCAGTTCCTTTATTTTCTCGGGCAATACCTCGAGGGAATAGACTTCCTTGTAGGATAGTTTGGACTTAGATATCGGATTATTCCTACCATATGAGAATTTGGAATTTCTTCTTTTTCGATTCTTATTAGAAGTCGCTGCTGCCTCAATCCTTGAATTGCGTTGGGCCAACATATCCATATAGCCCCCCTCATATTCAAGCCAACGTCCATCACCCTCGGATGCAATTACAGACGTGGTTACGCGGTCTAGAAAATCACGATCATGGCTCACCAACAAAACCGTACCCCGGTATTCACTGAGAATATCTTGTAATACGTCTAGAGTTTCCAAATCGAGATCATTTGTAGGTTCATCTAGTACCAATAAGTTTGAGGGTTGCGCTAATGCCCGCGCTAACATAAGCCGTGAACGCTCTCCACCGGACAGAATCCCGATTGGCGTGCCAGCTTGCTCTGGTGTAAAAAGAAAATCCTTCATATAACCGATGACGTGCCTAGACTGTCCATTAACAGAGACCATATCTCCCTGTCCGTCGGTAAGATATGTGGAGAGAGTTTCTGCCGTGTTCAGGCTTTTTCGACTCTGATCAAGTGAAATCATTTGTATTGCTTTCCCAGCCCTTACACTTCCTGCATCCGGATTTAGGTTACCGGTCAGTAATTTAAGTAAAGTTGTTTTCCCAACACCATTAGGTCCCACCATCCCAACCTTATCACCCCGCATAATCCTAGTAGAAAATGCCTTTACGATATTTTTATCACCGAAAGACTTGAAAATGGCCTCGGCCTCCAATACTAGTCTGCCAGATAAGTCCTCGTCTGAAGCGACCATCTTCACATTACCTGTAGAAGTGCGTTTCTCCCGGAGATTTCGTTTCATTTCTCTAAGAGCCCGTAATCGCCCTTGATTGCGTTTGCGGCGGCCAGTAACACCGTGGGTTAACCAATGAAGTTCCCGGTTAATTTTTCGGCCAAGCTTGTGATGTTCTATATCTTCTAAATTCAATATCCTATCCCGCCAAGCTTCAAATTTCCTGAACCCATGATTTAAGTGCCGTACCCGGCCTCTATCAATCCAAAGGGTGCTGCGGGTGAGTGTTTCCAATAATCGACGGTCATGACTAACCAAAACTACTGCTGATCTGAAACTGATCAGTTCGTTCTCCAGCCACTCAATTATAGAAAGGTCGAGATGATTTGTAGGTTCATCCAAAAAAAGAATGTCTGGTTCCGGTGCGAGAACCCG
>CAYNPP010000195.1:0-232 GCA_964399095.1 uncultured bacterium
TCTACCCTAGCTGATAGAATAATAGAAATGACAGACACCTTAAACACAAAAGATATGAAAGATCAGGTTTTGGATGATATGGATTTAGAGAGAGAAAGAGGTATAACCATTAAATCTCATCCAATTAAAGTTAAATATAAATACAACGATAATTTATATAATATGATCTTGATTGATACACAAGGACACGTAGATTTTACATATGAAGTCTCAAGAAGTATGGCTGCATGTG
>CAYNPP010000195.1:242-1255 GCA_964399095.1 uncultured bacterium
ACCTGAAGAAATATTATTTTGTAGTGCAAAATATGGAGATGGCGTTTCTGGTGTTCTTGATTTAGTCATAACAAATATCCCCCCTCCTGAGGCAGGAGATGAAGAAACTAAAGCCTTAATATTTGATTCTTTTTATGATCAGTACAGGGGTGTTGTTGTTTATATACGTGTTCGCGATGGATATTTAAATAAAGGGATGCATGCAGAGTACTTCTCAAATAATTTTTCACATGAAATAATAGAGGTTGGACATCTAAAAATTGATAGAGAGCCTGTCGATACTCTCTCAAGTGGTGAAGTTGGCTATGCAATCATAAACACAAAAAATGTAGATCAGCTTCGTGTGGGTGATACGCTAACAGTAAAAGAAAATAAATCTAGCGAAGCTCTTCCAGGGTACAAAGATATCAAGCCAATGGTATTTAGTGGTCTCTATCCAATTGATTCAAATGACTATCAAGATTTAAGAGCAAGCCTAGATAAGCTTAAACTGAATGATTCTTCTTTAGAGTTTTCTCCAAATACTTCTCATGCACTAGGTTTTGGCTTTAGATGTGGTTTTCTGGGTCCTTTGCATATGGAGATTGTACAGGAAAGATTAGAAAGAGAATTTGATATGAATTTAATATCAACATCTCCCAATGTTAGATATAAAGTAGAAATGTTTGATGGCTCTGTTGAAGATTTAGATAATCCCTCTGAACTTCCAGAGGTGTCAAATATTAACATAATATATGAGCCCTATATAAAAGCAGAAATTATTGCGCCTTCTGAATATATCGGTGTAATAATGAAAATTTGCTTAAATAGAAGAGCACAATATAATTCTACTAACTATTTATCTAAGGATAAGGTTCAGATGATTTTTGATATGCCACTAGGAGAGATTATTTATGAATTTTTTGAAAGATTAAAGGCCTCGACAAAGGGTTATGCCACGCTAGACTATGAGTTGATTAATGATAGACCAGGAGATTTGAAGAGACTTGATATAAAAATTGCAGGAGAGATTG
>CAYNPP010000195.1:1265-1553 GCA_964399095.1 uncultured bacterium
GATTGTAGATGCACTGAGTATATTATTCATAAGGACCACGCGTATAAAAGTGGCTCAGAGCTTTGTAAAAAATTAAAAGAACTAATTCCACGACAACAATTCGAAGTACCCATACAAGCTGTCATTGGGAATAAAATAATTGCCAGAGAAACTGTAAGAGCGTTAAGGAAGAATGTTACCGCAAAATGCTATGGAGGCGATATTACACGCAAGAGAAAGCTTTTAGAGAAGCAGAAAGAAGGTAAAAAACGAATGAAAAAGATTGGTGTCGTAGATTTACCTCAGGAA
>CAYNPP010000195.1:1563-3013 GCA_964399095.1 uncultured bacterium
AATTTTATTTTCGATAGGAAATTTTTCAATTTCATCATTCGGTGTTATGATAGTAATAGCATTCTTAACAGCTAACTATATCCTTAAGAGGGACTTTATTAAATATGGATACAATCCTAATCATGCTGATGAGATAATTTTTAGGGCAGCTCTAGGTGGGATATTAGGCGCAAAACTATATTATCTAATTGAGAATATAGGAAATGGTTCTTACGACAACATCTACGGACTATACAACATTCTTATTGGGATTGTGACATTCGATTCTTTGCTTTTATCATCAGGGATACAAAGCTTTGGGGCAGGACTTGTGTTCCTAGGTGGCTTGCTTGGTGGCTTGATTGCAGTTACAATTTATATTAGGAAACAATCTATGGACTGGTTTTCTATTGCAGATATTCTAGCTCCTTTAATAATTCTTGGACATGGTATAGGGAGAATTGGCTGTCTCTTGGTTGGCGATGATTATGGAATACCTGCAGATTTACCTTGGGCTATGTCATTTCCTAATGGCAGCCCTCCATCAACAGCCTATTATATATCTCAAACAGGATATAAGTTTAATGAATACATCCCACCAGATACGGTGCTTTCTGTGCATCCTACGCAGATATATGAAATGCTTTTATATTTCTTGATTTTTTTGTTTCTTAGGAACCTTCTAAAAAAGGATCACTATAAAGGTGAAATTTTTATGAATTATTTATTTTTAGGTGGACTATCAAGATTCATAATTGAATTTCTTAGATTAAATCAAAGATATTATTTTGACTTAAGTGGGGCACAGTATATATCTATCGTTATGATGATTTTAGCTGCTTCGTATCACCTGCATATTAGAAAGATGATAAAGCATGGAAACAATTAAATGCTGTATATGTAATTCCAATACACATAATGTTATATTAAAGAGTGATAATAATCTATATAATGAATATTTCTCTGTTGTTAGGTGTGAGTGTGGATTTAAATTTTTAAACCCCCGACCCACAGAAAAGGAAATAGCTAATTATTATAATGTAGGTGACTATCATCCCCACTCACAATCAAAGGGATTTTTATTTTCATTATATGTCCTTGCTCAAAAAATTACATTTTGGTGGAAATTAAAGATTATAAGAATGATGACTCCAGGAAAGATTGTACATTTAGACTATGGAAGCGGAGATGGCTCTTTTGTAAAGTATATGATGAAAAATGGATATGATTCTACTGGATTTGATCCACTATATAATTCAAGAGAAGCTCCTGCTGAGTTTAGTAAATATAATGTCATTACATTTTGGCACTCATTGGAACATATACACAATTTAACTGCTGTATTTAAGCTACTTTCTAATCATTTGAATTGCAATGGTATAATTCTAGTTGCTGTACCAAACTTCAATTCATTTGATAGGCAATTTTTTAAAAATGAGTGGGCTGCATATGATTTGCCGAGACATCTGTA
>CAYNPP010000196.1:0-3002 GCA_964399095.1 uncultured bacterium
TTTTTTATCTTACTCCTAGAACAGACAAGCTTAATATTTCATTGCAGAAGATTTACCCAGCAATAAAAAACACAGAGCTGTTTCCCTTGAACAAGTTTATACTTTCTGCTTCTTTTGTAAATAAGGGCATCAGACCTTCCAGTGTGCATGTATATAAGCGTAAGCTAAAAACTGATCAATTACTACACATCAATCAAAATCTTCTTTCCAAACTTAAGTATTTTGGTGACTACGGTAAAAAGTGTGACGAAAAAGTCACTAAACAAGGAATAAAGATTTCATGTTTCCAATCACCCATCTCCTGTACCCACCAAAGATTCACATTTCCAAATATCTTGGAAACTGATTTCCAATTAGTTCTTTTTCATCATCATAATGACGCAGGAACCAAGATATTATCGTATGCAACAATGAAATCTATAAATCAACCAGGTGATCCTGTCCCAGATGTTTTTATGATCAATCCTCGGGTAAATAACCTTCTAGACCTAGATTTGTACCGTGAAAAGGTAGATCTGGTGGATATTACGGCACAAAAAATGGGCGATGGACAAAACACAATACTTTGTATGCGTGGTAAACTATTTAATGAAAATTCTCTAATAAAGGGAATTAAAGTATTTAGTTTTGATCCGTAATTTTAAAATAATACCTTTTATTATAGGTGTTTAGTCATGGCCTTAGGCATGGCTCAAAGATAAATCACAAAAGGTTATCTATCTTTTGCTAGATAAAACTTTGATCATTAAGGAGTGGAACCACTTAAAAGTCTCTAATCCTCCTCTTTTCGTCATTTTTGCGCTACAGCTCCAGAAAAAATAGTCCGAAAAACTTAAAAACGGTCATTTTTGAATAGAAAAGGACCAAGAACTGATAACTGGATAAAAAATCATCTAGCTTAGAAGGTAGACCTCTCACGCATGAAAGATATCGAAATCAACCTAAAATTTGATTTAGTATTCCACTCAAAAAACCGATAATAATATTAGTAATTCTATAATCATTAAAATTATTTATTTTAAGCGAAAAGATGAAGTCATTTATCGGCAAGGCAAGTTTTGCAATTAGCATTATAAAGTCAAAGGTTTTTCGGCAAGTAATCCCACTCCAAGTGCAACTCACGGTAACAGATCATTGTAATCTGCGTTGTAATTATTGCTATGCCGATTACCCAACACGTGGTCATAAAGATCTTTCTGTAGAGGAAATTTTTAAAATTATAGACGATCTGAAAAAACTAGGTACACGAAGGATTAACTTGGTTGGAGGGGAACCTCTTTCCCGCTCAGATATTGGAGACATAATAAATTATATTACTAAAAAAAATATCCAATGTGCTTTAACAACTAATGGTTATCTAGTTCCTGCAAAACTCGAATACCTTAAAAAGTTGAATGTACTTTGCATAAGTTTAGATGGGGAACAAATTGAAAATGATGCCAACCGAGGAGAAGGCTCATTTGAAAAAGCATTTAACGCAGTAATGATTGCCAAGGAACATGGAATTCCCGTTCAAGTAGCTTGTGTTATAACAAAAAAGAATCTTTATTCTATTGAATGGCTTCTTCAAAAAGGCAAAGAGTTTGGATTTCAAGTAGGTTTCAGCACGCTTATTCGAAAAACAGTCGATGGAAATAAGGAAACAGCCCCTGACATTCCATCTGACGATGAGTATAGAAAAATAATTAAAAGAATTATCGAATTAAAAGAGGATGGGTACCCAGTTCTTTTTTCTAAGAAAAATTTGAAATACGCACTAAATTGGGAATTTGGTTACGATACAGACAAAATCATGGGTGAGGAACCAAATTTTGATTACATCAAATGTAATGCTGGAAAAAATTTTGGCATTATTGATGTTAATGGCGATGTTTACCCTTGCCCATCATTAGTCGATACAGGAAAGCCATTAAACGGATTGAAGGATGGTATGGCGAAGGCCTTTGAAAATGCTAGTGGACATGATTGCAAAACCTGCCACATTCCTTGTCAAAATGAATTCAACTTAATGTACTCATTAGACCCGGGAACTATTTTTAATATTATTCGAAATTATAAATTTAAGGGGTAGCGGCTTCATATTTCATAACTAATTTAAAGAAATTCTTTTAATAAAAATTTTAATACCGAACAATACAAAGTGACTTCATTCCAAAAAAAATATATTTGACCCAGTGAAAATTAAAAGATTAAAACTTGCAGCAGACTACCTGCTTAAAAAAAGTCGTACAGTTCCTTATCCTTCTCACATAGGTATTGAAACGACGAATAACTGTAACCTTGATTGTATTATGTGCCCTCGTCATGACATGACTCGTCCAGTCCAGGATATGGACATTAAAATTTTTAAGAAAATTATCAACGATATAAAAGATGAGGTTGAAATGGTTTGGCTTCAACATTACGGCGAACCATTTTTAGATAAAAAGATTTTTAAGAAAATTGAATACGCTAAAAAAAATGGCCTTCAAACAGGAATATCTTCTAATGCCACAGCACTTTCATCAGGCGTGATAGAGAATATTTTTAAATCTGGTCATGACTATATTATTTTTGCTTTTGATGGGGCCTCTAAAAAAACTTACGAGAAAATACGGCTTGGTGCCAATTTCGAACACGTGACATCCAATATAAAAAAATTTTTAGAAATGAAAATTAAAAAAAAATCAAAAGTATTTACAGTTCTTCAACTTATATATATGAGTGAAACTGAAAATGAAATTCAGGATTTTATTTCGCAAGGGGATATTGAGGGGGTAGACGCCATTAGAATTCGACAGGTTACGCATAGTGGGAACCACGGAAAGTTTAATAACCAATCTAAGAAACAACCTTGTTACTGGCTTTGGAGTGATCCTCATATTCAAACTGATGGAACAGTGGTCCCTTGTTGTCAAGATGTTAATGCCGTTTATCCTATTGGAAATATTAATGAGCAATCTCTTGGGGAAATATGGAATTCTGAAAAACTAGAAGAATTGGAAGAACAATCCTATAATGGT
>CAYNPP010000197.1:0-2994 GCA_964399095.1 uncultured bacterium
AGAATAGGAAGAAAGGGTGGAATAAAAACTCAGGTTAAAATGAAGGATATGGAGTCTGGAATTCAATATTTAGTCGATGATATAGATATTGACTCTGAAGCTTTAGATATGTATGTAGGTGATGAAATATCTCCAGGTGGCTATCTTTGGATATTTCCCAAAGGGGAGCGTAAAGCAAACATAGGATTAGCTATTAGTGGAAAACACTCCCCGCATAAGTCTGCAAAAAAATATTTAGATAGCTTTATTGATAAACGGTTTCCAAATTCAAAGATTTTATCTGAAAGAACAGGAGGCATTATAGTTTCAAAACCAATTGAGCAACCTATTAAAAACAATGTGCTTCTAGTTGGAGATGCTGCTCATCATATAAACCCTTTAACTGGAGGGGGTATTGCTTCTGCAATGAAGTCAGGGATGTATGCAGGTATAGTTGTCTCTAAAGCTGTAAAAGCAAAAAGTATATCACAAGCCCAACTCAGTGAATACTTGAAATTAATTAATAAAGACTTTGTAAGAAGGCATAAAACTTTATATAACATAAAAGAGGCTATTTTAAAGCTTTCAGACTCAGATTTTGATAAAATAGCATCTTCAATTAGCAATATACCTCAAAATAAATTAAAATTATCAACTATATTTAAATCGGCAGTTTATAAAAAACCTTCGCTAGTTTTTGATGTTGTTCGGGTATTGGCAGGGTACTAAATAGGAGCTTATATGTCTATCAGTATTAATGGTAAAAATTTAACAATAAAAAAAATAGTCAAAATCGCACGATTTAATGAAAAAGTAGAATTAAGCCGTGAATCTATAAACAAAATCAACCTATGTAGAGATATGGTTGAAAGGAAAATTAAAAGCAAGGAAATTGTCTATGGTATTAATACTGGAATTGGAGAATTTTCAGAAACAGTTCTTGATGATAGCCAAATAGAAGATTTTCAAAAGTACTTAATATACAATCTTTCTGCTGGGATAGGGGACCCCGCCCCAATTGAATACGTTCGAGCAGCAAAGGCTAGCAGGGTAAATGTTCATGCGAAAGGGCACTCAGGTTGCCGTTTAATTATAACAGAAACATTAATTGATATGCTTAATAAAAATGTAACTCCATATGTTTGCCAAAAAGGGTCTGTTGGGGCGTGCGGAGATTTGGCTCCAATGGCTCAGATTGCATTAGTTCTTTTAGGGGTAGGTAAAGCATATTATAAGGGAAAGCTGTATGATGGAAAAGAGGCTATGGGGATGGCGGGCGTTGAAATACCTGGCTTAAAAGCTCGAGATGGACTAGCCGTTATTAACGGTTCAAATCTTTTAACTTCTATGAGTGCTATTTTTTGTTATGATCTGATAAACTTAATTAAACATGCTGAAATTGGAGCTTCAATGTGCTTAGACGCTTTAATTGCAAACTTAAAACCTTACGATCACAGAATTCATGAAAAAAGAGGTTTTTCTGGATCTATAAAAACTGCTTTTGCTATAAGAAAAATACTAGAAAAAGGGGACTTGATTGAAGGAAGAGTAAAAACTAAAGTCCAGGATGCATATTCTTTAAGATCAACGCCTCAAGTTATAGGGGCTGTTCATGATGCTTTAGTTTATGCTATCTCTCAGATAGAAATAGAACTTAATGGAGTTGGAGATAACCCCGTTTTTATACCTGAAGAAGATATACAGCTATCAGGTGCAAATTTCCAAGGAACCCCGGTATCTCTTCCTATGGACATGATAGGATCTGCTCTAACTATGATTTGCGTCTTATCTGAAAGAAGGCTTAATAGATTAAATAATCCAGCTTTAAGTGTAGGGCTTCCCCCTTTTTTGACTAAAGGAGCTGGAATGTTTTCGGGTATGATGTTAAGTCAATACACAGCAGATACTTTAATAGTAGAGCAGAGGATTTTATCTGCACCGGCTTCAATTCAATCTATACCTGCAGCTGCAGACCAGGAAGATTTTGTATCAATGGGAATGAATACAGCGATTAAAAATTTTCAAATACTAGATAACGCTTACGGAATTATAGGTATAGAGCTTATGGCTGCAGCTCAAGCTTTAGATTTTAGAGAGCATTCGCTAGGGCTGGGAGTATCTACTGCAAAGAAAGAGATAAGAAAGCATGTTGATTTCTTGGACGTAGACAGACCTCTTCACTCTGACCACACTGCAATGAAAAATCTGGTTTCAAATTTAGATATAATGAAGGCAGTAGAAGATAAAATAGGAAATATATATAAAAAATAATTTAGTTTTTGAATTATTGTATTTATATTACCTCGTAAAATACTAATATTTTACATGAAAGAATTTAAACCACAAGAAGCTTTAACCTTTGATGATGTTCTACTAGAACCTCAATACTCTGATGTCCTCCCTAAGGAAATAGACATACAGACAAAATTAACAAAAAAAATATCTCTAAAGGTTCCTTTTATAAGCGCTGCAATGGACACCGTTACAGAGAGTCAAATGGCTATATCGATAGCTAGGCTTGGAGGCTTAGGGGTTATTCATAAAAATTTATCTATAAAAGACCAAGCTTTAGAGGTTGATAAAGTTAAAAGGTCTGAGAGTGGGATGATTTTGAATCCTGTTACAATATCTCCTAATAAAACTCTTAAAGATGCGATGAAAATCATGGCAGAATATAAGATTTCAGGAGTTCCCGTGGTAAAGCAGAGCAAATTAGTTGGCATATTAACAAATAGAGATATTAGATTCGAAACAAACCTAAACTTGAAAGTTTCCGATAGAATGACAAGCAAGAATCTTGTGACTGTAAGAAAGAATACGTCTTTAGAAATTGCAAAACAAAAACTTCAAGAACATAGAATAGAGAAACTGCTTGTGGTTGAAAAAGGCAAGCTATGCGGACTTATAACAGTAAAAGATATTCTTAAAAAAGAGAACCCTCCTCATGCTACAATAGATAGGTATGGACGATTAAGGGTGGGCGCTGCAGTAGGGGTTTCTTCCGATACGCTGAGA
>CAYNPP010000198.1:0-2983 GCA_964399095.1 uncultured bacterium
GCATCGCCGGCGCATTCCCTCCTGCCGAGAAGACGGGATTCGGGATCGTATGGGTTCCATATGTTAGACTTTATCCACTAGTCGGCGCCTATCCCCCTTCCTTGGGGTTTTTAGCGGCAAAATATTTCGACAGGAGATGAAAGGCTAAAGGCGCCACCATGACGACGACGAAGATGCGTCCCAGGTGGTGACTGGAAACCAAGGCGATATCGACGTCCATGGCGAGGCTAATCAAGCTCATCTCGACCATGCCGCCGGGCGACAAGGCCAGGAGAAGGGCCGGGAAGGGGAGGCCGGTAAGGCTTTCGAGAACCAGTGCGAAGACCAGCGCGGTGGCCAGCATGACGATGGCGATGACGCCCCCCGTCAACATGGTTCTGAGGATGCTTCGCAGGTGGTAGCCGGTAAAGCGGCAGCCGATGCTGGTGCCGAGGACGACTTGGGCTACGGCAATCAGGACGGCCGGAGGCTTGGCGTCGGTCAGGCCGCTGAGATGAAAGGACATGCTAAACAAAATGGGGCCGGTGAAAATGGGGGCTGGCAGGCGCATCAACTTGGCCACCCAGAAGCCGGCGACGGCGCACAGCGCCAGGATGGCGAGGTCCGATACCGCGAAGCTGTACAGCGCGGGTCCCGGCGCCCCAAAGCCGCTTGGCTCGTAGCCAAGGAAAAAGCGGAACCCGAAGGGGATAGAGAGGACGACGAAAAAGATTCGGACGCTGTGGATCAGCGATATGACGCGCACATCGGCGCCCATCTCGGCGCCCAGGATAACCATGTCGGCGAAGCCACCTGGCGCCGAGGAGAAGAAGGCCGTGGGGAGCGAATACCCCTTCTTGCGAAAGAGATAAAGGAGCGTACATCCTCCGGCCATCACCACGTAAAGGGCGACCCCGGCGAAACTGCCCAGCCAGCGGACCGCGTCTTGCAGGGTTTCGGGGCCAAAGGCGCTGCCCAGCATTACGCCGAGCACGGCAGTCATGGCTAGCTGAAGGGGTTTCGAATTTTCGAGCTTCACCCCCGACAGTGCCGCCGCCGTGGTGACGAAGGAAGCTCCGACCATCCACGGAAGCGGCATGCGCAGATAAGCAAACAGTGCCCCTCCAGCGGAGCCCAGGCCGAGTGAAAGGGAAATTCGCCCAATGCCACGCCATGTTAGGGAAGGTGATGTGGTCATGGCATCAGCCGACTCACCAGTCTCATCACGGCAGGTACTGTTCGGCGATAATGCGTTCTTCCAGATTGTGCTCCGGATCAAACAGCAAGATCGGAGCCAGGCTGCGGTCCTCGCGCACGACCACCTTGACGACGTTGTTGATCTCGGTGAAATCGGCCACGGCGCTGATCGGACGCTCTTCGGCATGAATGGTGTGGAAAACCACGGTCGCATCGCGGGGCAGAAGCGCTCCGCGCCAGCGCCGCGGCCGAAAGGCGCTGACCGGGGTGAGTGTCAGCACGCCGGCGCCGATCGGCACGATGGGACCGTGGGCCGAAAGGTTATAGGCGGTGCTGCCGGCCGGGGTGGCAACCAGAACTCCGTCGCAGATCATTTCTTCGAGCCGTACCACGCCGTCGACCTCGATACGTATCTTGGCTGCCAAGTGAGAATTCCGTCTGAGCGACACTTCGTTGATGGCAAGCGCCTGGTGAGCCTTGCCCTGGGCATCGGTGGCGGTCATGCGAAGCGGGTTCAATTCCGTCGCTTGGGCGTCGGCTAGGCGCTCCATCAGGCCGTCTTCGGTGTAATGGTTCATCAAGAAGCCAATGGAGCCCTGATTCATGCCGTAGATGGGAACCCGGCGCTCCATGTGCCGGTGCAGGGTCTGCAACATGAACCCGTCGCCGCCCAACGCGACGACGATGTCGGATTTGTCGGGCGCCACATGGTCGTAGCGCGCGCTGAGGCGCTTGAAAGCCTCCTGCGCCGCCGCTTGGCGGGCGCCGACGAAGGCCACCGAATTGAAGTTCATGTCTCTCCGGCGGCTCCTTCGGCCACCCTCCTGATATTCCCGGCTCGCGGCGGCCGAGTATAGCGATGGACCGTCATGGTGTATCGGCTCTTCGCCAAAGCTCATCATAGCCCAATCGGGTTTATCGTCACCGACCCTCTGGCGGCCGACGGCCCCTTCGGAGCCAAGCTGGCAAGTCTTTAACCCGCATTGCCCAGATGACCGTGTGACTTGATGACACCACACCCGGATTCTGGTCTAAGAATCAGTATGTTATAGGCGGATCTGGGGTGTTGCAATGGCTCCCCCCAATGGGTGAAAGGGAAACAGGAGTTTTTAGGCTTGGCTTTGACCGTCGACTGAAGCTGGAGTTCCACGGTTCCAAGGTCACTTCCGACGCCGGGATGTTGCCGTACCGGGAACTGGACGATGCGGTCGGACTGAGCGGGATTGCCGGGGACGTACTTACGGACACCCGTCGTGGAAAGAACGGTCGTCACGGTCTTGTAGGGCAGTTCCGGCAGTCCGTTTTCGGACGCCTTGGCGGGTATGACGACGTGAACGATGCCGACCGGCTCAGCCTCGACCCGGTCATGCGATGGATCATCGGCAGTCATGCCATCACCAAGCAGGCTGCCTCGACCAGCCAGATGGGGCGCTTCGAGACGGAGGTTCTGGCCACCGACGCGAACGTTGAGGCATTGACCAACATGAACGGGGTGTGGATCGACAAGGTTCATGACCGGCACCCACCGACGAAGATCACTCTCGACATGGACAGCAGCGTCAGCCCGACACACGGCGATCAGGAGGGGTCGGCCTACAACGGCCACTTCGGCTGCACCTGCTACCATCCCCTGTTTCTGTTCAACCAGTTCGGTGATCTGGAACGGTGTTCCCTGCGCTCCGGCAACGTTCACAGCGCCGATGACTGGGAAAGCGTGCTGAAGCCGGTTGTCGTTCGCTACAAGGGTCGGAAGGTGCGGCTGTATTTCCGGAGCGACGCCGCCTTTGCCTCACCGGATATATACGAA
>CAYNPP010000199.1:0-2952 GCA_964399095.1 uncultured bacterium
TTAATTTCCCAGGAGAAATTTTCATATATATATGTTTTTGCATGTCAGAACTAAAATGTAAGAAAACTCCCATGCCAAACAAGAAAATTACAATAGAAAACAGATAATAAGGCACTTCAACCATTTCTCCATTATTAAAATATCCTGATACAATAATCCAAGGTGATATCCAGTAAAGTGAAAGTCCCATTAGTATTGTAAATCCATATACAATTCCAGTTTTCTGTTCCCAAGATTTATCTGGGAAAATATTACTTTTCAAAACCCACAAAACACCATAAGTGCCATGCAATCCTAGGTAAATCCAGATTGTAACATTTGCATATGCAGTGTAATAATTGATAAGGGATAATATATATATGAAGGTGATTCCCTTATGAAAATCAATAAAGTGTTTTTGCTTCATATTAATAACTAGATTTATTCAAAATTATATTTGATGTTTTCATTTATATCAGGATGGATGCTTTTTGAAACAGGGCAATGCTCAGCTGCCCTAATTAATTTTGTTTTTTCTATATCAGATAATTTCCCTTTTATATTAATTATAATTGTGAGGTCAGAGACTCTTCTTGGATTAGCAGACATCTTCTTTTGAATCTCTATTGTGCTTCCATCTATACAGAAACCATGGGTTTTCGCGGTTATGCCCATTATTGTAAGCATGCACGACCCAATAGAAGTTGCAAATAAATCAGTTGGAGAAAATTTTTCTCCCTTGCCTTCGTTGTCCACAGGCGCATCGGTAGATATCTTGGATCCAGAGCGAAGGTGAATAGCGTTAGTCCTTAAATCTCCATTGTAAGTAATTTTAATTTTTTCCATATTATATTTCAATTATTTCACTTACCAATAGAATAATATCAGAAATATCAATTTCACCATCACTATTAAAATCAGCATACTCAAAATTAATAGAATCGATATTCCCAAGTACAAAATTAAGAACTATGACAATATCTAAAATATCAGTATTGCTATCCTGATTGACATCACCCATCAAAATGCTTTGAAAATAACCATCTCTTTTGTAATTGCCTCTAAAGATATTCCAATAGGATGCGCTTGTGCCACTTGTCTTAATATCAAAAATATTTATACCATCTCCCGTTCCACATACTATTTCTAGGTCTCCATCCATATCTAAATCTTCAATAGCCGAGGAGCCTGTGTATGGGAATGCATAATTAAATGGCGTGCTATCAAAATGTGAGCCATCTAAATTAAATACATACATGCTGCCCTCATTCAATGAAATAACAATCTCGGGAATTCCATCTGCATTGAAATCTGAAAATACTGGAGAAGATACAATTGCTGAAGGGAAAATGATTGGCCAACCATCTATAACTGTTCCATCTGCATTAATCGCATATAATTCACCGTCATTATTACCAAACATTATAATTAATTGATTCTCATATGATAATACTGATGGTGATGACATGATATCATCAGAAGTCATTATGCTAAAAATTTCCTCGCCATTTTCATCTATTCCATAAAAAGTGCCATCCTTTGATCCTGCCATAATAATATTATCTCCATTCTCATTTAATATTATAGGTTCGGACTTGAAATCTGAGTCTGCTTCAAAGGGGAAACCCTCAGCCACCTGTGCATTATCATAAATTAAATACAATTTTTCATCATCTGTCCCAACAACTATATCTACCTTCCCATTATCATTAAAATCAGCTAATGCGGCTCCAATTTTTATTTTTTCTCCAATTGTGAATGGGAATCCATCAACGTCTGAGCCATCTGGATTAATAGCATATATTCTGTTTGAAGAGGTCGGGGAATCATATGAAGCCAAAATAATTTCTAGGTCATCATCATCATCAATATTTCCAAAGGCAGGGGTGCCTATTAAATACTTGTTAGTGTTATATGAAAATTGCTCTGATCCATCTGAATTAATAGCAATAACTTTTTTATTTTTTGAACAAGCAATAATTTCAATATCTCCATCTAAATCGATGTCATATACTGATGGGGATGCCCATATCTGATCTCCCATATCAAAGGGAAAGCCTGGCTTTGCATCTCCGAAAATATCTATGACATGCAGAAGCCCCATATAATCTCCAAATATAATTTCCTTTGTACCATCCCCATCTATATCTACTATAGCAGGGGAAGAGAGAACTTGAGTGTTTACAATATAAGGAAATCCCTGTTGGTATAAATTAACTTGAAGCTCCCTATCATAAGAACTAGTGTATATCAAGCTGTTCCCATAATTATCTATGTACGATGATTCTAATGCTATAGTAAAGGATGTGCTACCTAATGGGATGTCCTCTGAAATTGAGATGGGGACTTGAAAGTTGTGAGATTGCCCGCTTTCGATAGCTGACTCATAGATAAACTCTGATTCTAGTATTTCGATATCTGAATCCAAGCTGGAAATTGTCAGGGTAGTACTGGAAGGATATAGCTCCATTGATTCATTGAACACCTCAAGAGTGAGGTAGACTTCCTCTCCTGGGTTTGCTATTCCGTCTCCATCCCCACCTATTTGATCATCTACTCCACCTATCTGTGTATCTATCACCATAAGATTGTTTAGTGGCACAGACATCTCTCTGGCTTGCAGGATATAATCATCTGAGAATGATTGGACCATCCCAACAAATTTCACTAAATCAAGATCCCACTCAGGCTGAATATCAATTGCTAAATTATGTGTAATAACATCTCCAACAGATGAATAGCTAAACGTTTCATAGTCATAGCTTATGACAGATGAAAAATAATCCTCATCTTGGAACGACGTCAAAATAAAAACGGCTTTATTGTTTGAGTTTGTGATATTCTCTACAACTTCAATTTCCATCTCTAAATGTATCTGATTCCCAATGATATCAGACTCAAGATTCATTGATAGCGGGCTTATGTCATCGTGGACTTGGTAGTATCTTTGAAGGTAGGTCCCGTACATATCGC
>CAYNPP010000200.1:0-2916 GCA_964399095.1 uncultured bacterium
CAAGTGTTGTGTCCCGTTCCCACTGGGTTAGATGATGTGAATACTGGTTCCACTCGCTAGTTTTTAATTTTATATACGCTTCGACAAACTCATCGCCAAGGCTGTTACGCAAAGCCTTATTCTTGGCGAAAGCGCGAATTGCATCAATTAGATAGAGCGGCAGCTTTTTAATTCGCGGAGCCTTGTGCCCTTCCGCGTACATATCTATGTCAAGCCGTTTGCCAGGGTCTATCTTGTTGATGATACCGTCAAGCCCAGCGGCTAGATAACCCGCCATCATTAAATATGGATTTGCCGCCCCGTCCGCTAAGCGGAACTCGAACCGCCCCTCTTCAGGGATTCGAACCATGTGGGTACGATTGTTACCGCCGTAAGAAATAGTGTCAGGTGCCCATGTTGCACCGGAATTGGTTAGTGGCGCGTTGATACGCTTATACGAGTTGACCGTCGGATTGGTCAGTGCTGCCAATCCCTGAGCGTGCGCAAGCACCCCGCCCAAAAAGTGATACCCCTTTTGAGAAATCCCCAGTTCACCGGTCGGATCATGAGAAAGGCAAGTTTGATCATCTAGGCTCCAAAGCGAGATATGGGCATGACAGCCATTTCCGGTGAGGTCCGGAAATGGCTTCGGCATGAAGGTAGCCCTGAACCCATGCTTTTCGGCAATAGATTTGACCATAAACCGAAAGAAGCACAACTGGTCTGCCGTCTTTAAGCTATCGGAAAAGTCCCAATTTATCTCAAATTGGCCGTTAGCATCTTCGTGATCATTTTGGTAGGGCCCCCACCCCAATTCAATCATGCTAGAGCAAATTTCGGAGATTACAGGGTAACGGCGCATTAGCGCCGACTGATCGTAACAGGGTTTTTCTTGAATATCACGCTGGTCGGAAATCGCTGTGCCATCTTCATTGATAAGGTGAAACTCTGGTTCAACGCCAGCTTTCATTAGGATGCCATCGTTCGCCGCTTGCGTTATTACAGACTGCAGAACGTTGCGTGGTGCCTGAACTACCGGTTTACCCGCCATATAGAGATCTCCCGGCACCCAAGCTATTTCCGGCTCCCAAGGCAGTTGGATAACAGCGCTTGGATCAGGCACTGCAAACATATCTGGATGCGCCGGGGTCATATCCAGCCACGCGGCAAATCCGGCAAACCCAGCACCTGTAACTTGCATATCCCCAATGGCTATAGCCGGCACCAACTTTGAGCGTTGAACGCCAAAAAGGTCGGTAAAATTTAATAAGAAGAATTTGATACCGTTTTCCTTCCCGTAATTTACCAAGTCCTTATTCATGCCTTATCTCCTTTTCCATCCAGTTTCGGCCAGTGCAAAAAGGTTCAAGAAGGTCCGTATTTACACCATAGGCCCAGTTCGCCTAATGCAATAGGATAGCAGTTTTGAAATGGATATGTGTAGTCAGGAAGCCCGAAGTACACTATATCATTCACAAGAAAACATTTAGAATTCTTCTACTCCCCTCTCCTTTAGGCTAAGCCATACAAAGCCGGCCCAACCAACCAAGGGTAATGCCCATAGCGATGGCACCTCAATCAGCCATGCCGTTACCGTGGCGATGATGCACCAAATTCCCGGAATTATTAGCATGTGCCGCGGCGGACGACCTTTCGACAAACCGAGAAAACCAAGGCTAAAGACCAAAGTGGCATCTGGGGCTAGTCCTGCTAACGGTGCTTGCAACCAAGAACCTCCATTTGAAATCGCTATTAAAGGATGAAAGGCTAATGCAAATACTGCTAGGCTAAAACCTCGCATGCGATCCTTGAAACACCCACCCGAGTAATCCAACCTCCCCCGTAAGGTACCCGTCCAAAAAAACAAACTCCCTTGAAGAATAAATAAAGCACCAAACAGCGGCGCCGCTAAATTAATGACCGAATATTCAAGCAGATGAAATACTATGCCAGTCCAGATCCAAAATCCGCCGAGAAAGCTAGAAGTAATTCTGTCGTTGATATCCCCAGACTTAAAAAAAAGCCCAAAAATAAGCCCTATTAAGACTAAACTTACTAAAGGAGCGGGCCAGATAAAAAGGTTATAGGAGTAAAGCATTTGAATATATGTGTTCGGGTCGAACATCATCAAGCGGGATAATTCCACCTACAGGTTCTCCACATAACGGATCATCCGGAGGCGCGTTTTCATATCTGGTAATTGGCCAAAGCCGGCGCCCATATTTTCTTGCATATGGTCAATCCGTGATGTTGCTGGAATGACACAAGTTATTGCGGGATTGGACAATATGAACTTAAGAAGAAACTGGGCCCAGTTAAAACAGTCAAATTCTGATGCCCAAGAGGGCAACGGATGACGCGAAACTTCGTCAATCAGCGCTCCGCATCTGAAAGGCCGGTTAGCAATTACTGCCAGGCCATGATCAGCCGCAGCCGGGATCAATCGTGCTTCGGCTTCCCGATCTACAATGTTATATGTGAATTGGGCAAAATCTAGTTTTTCAGCCGAAATTATTTTGAATATTTCTAAGTGACGGCTACCGTGTGATGTGGTGACGCCAAGGTGACGAATATATCCGGCCCCCTGACGTTCGCGAAGAACGGCTAGGTGTCCTTCCCAATTAACCAAATTGTGGATTTGAAACAAATCAAAGTGCGTTAAACCCCAGAGCCGCTCAGAATTAGCCATTTGTATGGTTCCATGGACAGTTAAGGGGGTCCATACCTTAGTTGCGGCAAACAAACCCTTTGGTCTTCCTAGCTTATTAAAACAATGACCAATCACAGCTTCTGCAGAACCATACATGGGAGATGAATCAATCATTCCTCCACCCATCTGAAAGAAAGTGCGAAGCACTTCTACTCGACCAGCTCGTAACCGCGGATCATTTCCAACATTAAAGGTAATCCATGTACCCATTCCTATCACAGGTAGAG
>CAYNPP010000201.1:0-2893 GCA_964399095.1 uncultured bacterium
TAAATGGAATATCAATTGGCGCACTCACCCACCACATTAGAAGCGTCGATATAGGGCTTGATTTTTAGTTGGAGAACTACTGGTTCTCTATAATAGCATCGTTAATTGCATTAACAATTTCCTGCATTTTATCTTTATTTTGAGATTTACACCCATCAACCTCACCTGCGTTACTACCAACCCTCACAGAGTACTCCGTTGTAGCTGCAGTTCCACCAGGAGCCTTAGTTCCACCATAAATTAATGCTGCTCCAATCAATAGGATAACTAAACCAGAACCGATCTCACCATCCACCATACCTCCAAAGGCCCCTAAAACCATACTACCACCAAATATAAATAAACATCCTTTTGAGGGATTAGGAACAGCCGGAATATTATTTTCATGAACACTAACAGATGAAATATTATTTAGTACATAGGTGTTAACACCTAGAATTACTCGCTTACTTGTAATTTTATTGTATCCATCATCAAAATATATTTTTTCTTCCAGTGAATCTTGAATATCACTAACTGTTTTTGGTTCTTTATCAGTCATACTTTCTCCTATTTTTGAGTTTTATAGATATAATATAATCATATAATTATAATATTTCAGTATTTAATGAGCGTACCTTTTTCATCTGTAGTTTGTAGCTCTGGGGTCTGCTCTCTGCTGTTAAGCTTTCTAGCCATATAGCCCACCTTATCTAAAAGATAAAATTGCATTTCCTCATAGGTCAGCGTTTTATCTTTTGTTATATTTGCATCACCCCTCAAACCCTTTAAAAAATAATATGTAAACAGTGAATGTTTTTTCTCAGGATACCATGAACTAACCTGATCGCCACTTGATGATGAGAACACAGTCACATTATCGTCAACAATTGCCCTGCTATCTGTTTCGATAAAAACAGGGCTTATGTTTTTAAGTAGCATGCCACCCTCACTGGAACCGCTGAAGCATGCGTCTATAAGTACGGTTACACTGTTTGCCTTTAGCTCATTAATTTTTTTATAAAAAAGATTTAAAGAGTACCCATTAACATCTACCATTGATGGGTCACAGTCAACGGGTACAAAATATCCATCCTTGCTTTCTGGGTCTGGTGCACCATGCCCGCTGTAGTAAATAAAAACATCTGACTTACCATCTTTTATGTAGTCCTGTAGCTTTCCGTTTTTACGTTCTGAACCAAAGAGAGAGTAGAACCTGCCTTGGGTGGCATCTATCTCAACATACACCTCTTCAAAGCCTAGCGTTTTGTAGAGATACTGCTCCACCACAGCGACATCTCTGTGTGCGAAGGTAACCTCCGGCACATCGTGGTGGTGGTAGTTTTTATTTCCAATAACAATAGCGATGCTGTGTTTCTTAGTTTTTGTAATTTTTGGAATATCTCTTTCTATATCTATAGATAAATCAGCAACATTTAAATCACCGTAGTCTGCTTCAATTCCAGTTATAACTGTTCTGGATATATCTTTTGATCTCTGGCTTTTTGTTATTGGAATTCTAAGTTTACTTACATTTGCCAGATTATTTTGTTCAGTGATATCAACGAACAAAGGAATATCCTCCTTAACCTTTTGATTGACAAAAAATTCAATAGGCACATCAATGTAATCATTATAAGACAAATTTCCCAGGGCAACTGTTTTTGGGTATGTATCAGCAATAAAAACATGTTCTTCGCTAAAAAATTTGGCGTATGCATTGCTTGCTGTGCCCTTACCCTTATTTGCTATGCGCACGCTAAGGGTAATGGTTTCTCCAGGCTCAATTTTTCCATTCTGATCTGCATCCTCAATGCCAACGTCCGCGATATACATCTCTGGCATCAGATAGGACTTGGTAGAAAATTGTACCTCAAGTGGGTTTGGAGGAAAACCATTTACCTCTTCAAATTCGAACCTAAATGTGTGATTTGCATCCTTTATATTAATATACGCCTCAACAGGGATTTCCACCGTAACGCTTTTACCTGGAGAGATTTCTTCGATGTAGACATTGTTGTAGTTGAGATTATCGGTTCTGCTAGGATTCACTTTTATAAGCAATCCCTTTCCTGGCCCCTTCCCATTATTTTTGATAGAGATTGTAAATTTCCCTGTTTCAAGTGCATCCAAAAAATTATTACCGGATGGCTCACTGAAGCTCATCGTTGCAGATAAAGAGGGAGGTTTGGAAATTGATTTTGAGGCAAGGACGTCCTCTTCAACTTGAATCAAGGTGCGATATACATTAACCTGCTCCTCTCCTGCCACAGCAATGTACTTTCCATCTTTACTAAAAGCCATATCCAATGGCGTATGTGGGACATTAATTTTTTTAACTATATCTTTTGTGATTAGATTTTTGATTTCTATATTATCATATCTTCCCCTGCTACACGCGACGTGCTTTCCATCAGGAGAAAACTCTACAACAGAATAAGAGCTAAAATCTGTATCATAATACATTTCTTTTTTCGTTTCTATGTCTTTAATGGTTAAGCCCCACTCTCTTCCCCCATGTACAAATGCTATAAGCTTACTGTTTGGACTGATGGATACACTATAGACATCTCTATAGTTATCCAACTCAAAAGTTTCATTGTTTTTAAAGTTGGTAATATATAAACCACTATAACTCGAGGTTGCTAGAAATTTTCCATCTAAGCTTAAATCCATATCATGTGTTTCATAACGACCATTTTCTATTTTTTTAACCAATACTTTATTTTCAATATTAAAAATTTCCGGCCTACGGTTACTATCATAAAGGATTACCATAAATTTACCATCAGGGGACCACGCTATTTTTTCAATTGCTGCAGAGCACCTAAATGAATTCAACAGACCTCCATTTTCACCTTGATCAATGTTATATATATAAACAGTCTTACTTTCTGCTATTGCAATCAGTTTA
>CAYNPP010000202.1:0-2872 GCA_964399095.1 uncultured bacterium
CCACTTCCACAATAATTGCGAAGAGACCGATTTCGCCAGCCTGCTGGCGACCGCCCGTCACATCCAAGACGTCATCCCGGAACTTCTCGAAAGCTTGGACTGGATAAACATGGGGGGCGGCTACCTTTTCAATTTGGCTGACGACACATCGGACTTTTTCCGCGCCGTCGAGATCTTCAGCGATTCCTTCGGCCTCGAAGTATTCATCGAGCCCGGCGCGGCCCTGGTCCGACGCGCGGGAAGAATCGAGTCCACGGTGCACGATCTCTTCGAAAGCAATAGCGTTCAAGTCGCTGTCCTGGACACCACCGTGAACCACATGGCGGAAGTCTTCGAGTTCCAGTTCGAACCGGACGTTCTGGGCCACGTCGACGGCGGCGTGCACCCCTATGTGCTGGCCGGGTGCACCTGTCTGGCGGGCGATGTCTTCGGCGAGTATACCTTCGATGCGCCACTCACCGTCGGCTCCACGATTACTTTTCTCAACATGGGAGCCTACACCCTGTCGAAGGCGCACCGATTCAATGGCGTTGGCCTGCCCACAATTTATGCCCGCCTGGCCGACGGCACGCTGGAGATGATCAAGGAGGATACCTTTGACGAATTCGCCCGAGTCACGGGAGTGGCCGACAATGCAATTGCATGAGAAACGGATTTCGATTCCGCTCGCACCTGGAAACCTGGGACTGATCGAACACATCGAGAAGGCGCTCTCGTTCCGCCTCGTCGATGAAGAAATTCCCCTTCGCCTCGTCGTCACTTCGATCAATGACGATCACTATCACTGCGAAGTCGGTTGCCTGGTGGGCGCGCGTGCGCGTAGGCGCGAAAGCGGCCGCTCTATCTTCGAGCTTCGGCGGCGTGGCGCGGAAACAGCCGATCGCTTTAACGCCGTCTTTCTGGTGCCAACGGGCATAGGCGCGGAGATCGGCGGACACGCCGGCGACGCGACCCCGGCGGCGCAGTTGCTGGCTTCTAGCTGTGACAACCTGATCACCCATCCCAATGTCGTCAACGCAAGTGACATTAACGAGATTCCGGGAAACGCGTTATACGTCGAAGGGAGCGTCATTTGCAGATTATTGATGGGGACAGCGGGACTGAAACCCGTCCGCGCCAACCGGATAGTGGTCGTTATTGATGCCCAGCCGGACGTGATGATCGAGAACCTCGCGCTGAATACGGTTGAGGCCGCGCGCGCGACCTATGGGTTGAAGTGTGGGGGAATTTACCGCCTCGATCCGCCGCTCGAACTCACCGCGACCTATTCGGATTCGGGCCGGGCGGTGGGCATCGGGTACGGCATCGACCGCTTGTTCGATCTACTGGACGAAACTCGGGACGATTATGACGCAGTCGCGATATCGTCCTTGATCGCCGTGCCAGAAGGCTTCCACGACCAATACTTCACAAGCGACGGCACCATGGTCAACCCGTGGGGCGGCGTCGAGGCGATGTTAACCCACGCGGTATCGCATTACTTTGATGTCCCGTCTGCGCACGCGCCGATGATGGAATCGCGCGAACTCCTGTTTGGCGATCCAGGTCGAGTCGATCCCCGCATGGCGGCGGAAGCGATCTCGTCGTCTTTCTTCCAGTGCGTTTTCAAGGGCCTCAAGCAAAGCCCAGCGATTGTCGCCGATCCGTCGCAGATGCGATCGGACAACGTATTGACGGCGGAAGACGTCTCGTGTCTGGTCCTGCCTGACGGCTGCATCGGTTTGCCGACCCTGGCCGCCCTTGACCAAGGCATCCCAGTTATCGCGGTTCGCGAGGGCAAGGGGATAATGGTGAACGACCTGACGGCGCTGTCATGGCGACCAGGCCAGCTCACGGTCGTCGAAAATTACTGGGAAGCGGCGGGTGTGCTCGGCGCGCTCCGCGCCGGCATCACACCGCAATCGGTGCGCCGGCCCTTTGCTAAACTCGAGGCCCTAACCTGGCGCGAAACCGGCGAGGCCGAACCCAAAACTTTCCGCCGGCCGCAATGAGTTTTCTGACGAACGTTTGGTAATCCGTCGCCGGCCGGCCATTGACGGCCTTGAGCATGACAACGGTGCCGTAGTTGAAACCGTATGTCGTTCTCGACATTGATGATACCGACGACGCCGTCCACGGCGGTCCGCAACTGGCTCTCTTCAACGCCCATTATGATGAGTACATCTTCCAGCCCATCCACATCTTCGAGGCAATCACCGGCAAGCCTGTTCTACCGCTCCTGCGCCCCGGCAAACAGCCCTCCGGAGAAGAGGTGGTCCGCGAAGAACTCGAACTCTCAACCAGACCAGGAATCTAACAATTAGAATTCTTTAGCACATTCTGGCCGAAAATTGTCTCTCCAGAAAACATGGTCGGCGTTTGGATGTTATGAAAATCTCTCGCCAGGCTGCGAGGCTCAGAACCATGTTCTGGTTGGGGGTTCGCATCGGGCTCACTGCCTCAAAACGAAAAATCATTCGAAAACAGTGGTTGGGGTGGTGGGCCCGGCAGGACTCGAATCTGCACCCTGACCGTTATGAGCGGGCGGCTCTAAGCAGGTGAGCTGCGGGCGCCCGGGGTCGTGGCCGCTGGGTGGCGCGGCGGGTTCCGTCAGATATCAGAAATAGCAACGATACTGCAGCCCGCTGGGCGCCCCTCAATAGTCGAGGAAGCTACGCAGTTTCCTGGAGCGGCTCGGGTGCTTGAGCTTGCGCAGGGCCTTGGCCTCGATTTGGCGGATGCGTTCTCGGGTTACCGAGAACGGCTGGCCAACCTCTTCCAGGGTGTGGTCGGTATTCATGCCGATGCCGAAGCGCATGCGCAGCACCCGTTCCTCGCGCGCGGGTAGGCTGGCCAAGACCCGCGTCGTCGTTTCGCGCAGATTGGCATGGAT
>CAYNPP010000203.1:0-2840 GCA_964399095.1 uncultured bacterium
TTTCTGAAGCCCTTCAGGGATCTCATCACGATCTGTTTCAAATTCTTCCTCAATCTTATCCCAAATTGGATCTATGTTATTCCAATCAAAACCTACACTGGATGCTTTCTCCTGCACTCTTCTTGCTCTAGTTAATGCAGGCAATGATTTTGGAACACCGTCAATAACACTTTGTCTATTCTTTTCTTCTTTTTTTGCTTTCTCCCAAGAGACTTTACTTCCATCTGAGTCTACATCATCCATAAATATATGTGGGTGTCTTCTAATTAACTTTGAAGATATTTCATCAAGAGAATCACTGATATTAAAATATCCATCATTCTCAGCTAACTTTGCCTGAAATATGACATGAAGCATTAAATCCCCTAATTCTTCTTTCAATCCTTCCATATCATTATTTTCAATGGACTCAATAACCTCATATGTTTCTTCTAGTAGGTAGGGAACTAATGATTGATGCGTTTGTCTTTTATCCCATTCACAACCATTTGGGGATAATAGTAAATCTAAAATATCAATCAGACCTTGAAATTGATTATTTTGTTTTGTCATCTATCTTGTTTATTTGAACTTCTTTAATTCTATTACCATCTAAACTTATAACCTTAACTATCCAATCATCATATTCTATAGATTGATTTATTTTTGGAATATCTTCCAGCCTATCTAATATTAAACCAGCTAGTGTATCATAATCTCTATTCTCTGGGAACTTCATCCCTTCAATTTCTTCTTCTAAATCATAGACCGATATTTTTCCATCGACTATATAAGAACCATCATTTTTTATTTCAACAGGAGAATCTTCTATATCATATGGATCTCTAATTTCTCCCATGACTTCTTCTACTATATCCTCTAAGGTAACAAGTCCAGATGTGCCTCCCCATTCATCCACAACTATTGCCAACGATTTTCTTTGTTTACGAAAATCACTAAGCAAATCATCAATTGGTTTCTGCTCAGGAACAAAATATACCTCTCTTGAAATAGACCTCAAGTCAATGCTTGGCCTTGAGCCTATAAGATATGGAACTAAATCTTTGGCATATAGAATACCTACAATGTCATCTATATTTTCTTTATATATTGGGATCTTTGAATACTGTTTATTTGATATAAAATCTAAAGCATCGTCAATTGTAGAGGTCGTTGAAAGACCTGAGATATCAACTCTTGGTGTCATAATCTCTCTTACTGTTTTATCATCAAATTTAAAAATTGATTTTATCATATCGGATTCTTCTTCATCAAGACTGCCACCTTCTTCACCTAATTCAGCAAGAATCTCGAGCTCTTCTTCGGTATCAAATGATTTTTCTTTTTTTGGTATAAAGTTTAAAATGAATTTATTTATCAGATTAAGTATAAAAGTGATTGGATTAAATAATTTTATTATAATTATTAATGGAGTATATACAATTTCTGCAAATTTATTAGAATATCTTATTGCTATAATTTTTGGTAATATTTCACCAAAAATAATTAAAATTAATGATACTACTATTATTTGAAGGAATATGATGTCAGGGCTTTCACTTATATATTTCGAAGTAATAAAAGCAGATAAACTACCTATCGTTACATTTACAAGTGTATTGCCAGTTAGTATTGAAACAAGAAGAGATTTAGGCCTGGATAGTAATTTTTTTATTTTATCTGGGATATCCTCTCTGTGGGACTTAATATTAAAATAAGCTGTTTCAGTACCTGAGAAAAATGCTGATGCAAGAATTAATAAAAGAAAAAATATTATAATTGATGCAGTCATTAATTATCCAATCTATAATTTTGTGTTTTCTTGAGATATTTATTCTCTAATTCTGTCATTTTATTTTTTTCCTCTTTTGTAGAATCATTATAGCCACATAGATGAAGTAATCCATGTATTATAACCCTTTTTAATTCTATATGATATTTTTCACTGAATTCAATTGCATTGGATTTAACTCTATCATAGCTTATATATAATTCTCCTTCAAATGGATTTTCTTCAATATTAAAAGATATAATATCTGTATATAAATCTTCACCAAAATATTTTTTTTTCATCTTTCTCAATGAATCATCATCAATCAAAACTATCGAAATATTTGCTTTTGAGTGCCCATGCTCACTTAATACTATTGAAATTACTTCTTTTGTTACATCTTCATTAATGTTTAAGTCTGAATTATTGTGAAGCTCTAAATGTATCATATTGCATTAAATTCATTTAATATTTCTCTCGATATTATCATTCTTTGAATCTCACTGGTTCCTTCACCAATTTCGAGTATCTTTGAATCTCTAAAATATCTTTCTATATCAAACTCCTTTATATATCCATATCCACCAAATATTTGTATTGCTTCAGTTGTAACATTCATGCACATTTCGCTTGAGAATAATTTTGCCATTGCTGCCTGTTTAATAATATCATCTCCTTGGTCTTTTAAATAAGCTGCATGGTATACAAGATGCTTCGAAGCTTCTATTGATGTTGCCATATCTGCAAGCTTAAAACTAATACCTTGAAATTGATTTATTTTTTTCCCGAAGGCCTCTCTGTCATGCGAGTATTTTACTGCACGATTATATGCTCCCTGCGCAGTTCCCAGCGCCAATGCTCCAATTGTAATTCTTCCACCTGTTAAAGTTCTTAAAAATTGTTTAAATCCTTTAGATGGATGTCCTAATATATTTTCTTTTGGGATAATCATATCCTCAAAGTAAACAGACCTGGTGTCTGATCCCTTCCACCCCATTTTATTTTCAGGTTCGCCAATTCTCAGACCTGGTGTATCCTTCTCAACAATAAAAGCTCCTATACCCTTTTCATCACCACCATCATCAAGTAC
>CAYNPP010000204.1:0-2839 GCA_964399095.1 uncultured bacterium
ATGATGAATCAAGCAATGCTAATAATAATAAAGATCAGATATCAACAAATGATGATGCTATTGCAACAAATAGCTCTAATGATGAATCAAGCAATGCTAATAATAATAAAGATCAGATATCAACAAATGATGAAGAAATATTCTATAATATTAAATCTAGCTGGAAGAATATTATAGATGAACTAGACAATACAAACAGCAAACTTTCTTCATTTCTTGAAGAGGTAACATTAAAAAAGGTTGACAGTGGTACTTTAAATTTAAGCTTAGAGAATGGAAATAATTTTATAAAAAAAGTTTTAGAGTCTGATCAACAGATTATAAGAGAAGCGATATATAAAATATGTAATATCAGAATAAATATCTCTCTCTCTGTTGATTCTATAAAGAGCAAAGAAACTGAAAATAATAAGAACATAGATAATGAAGAAAAAAATCATCCGTTATTGGAAGATGTAATTAAAGAATTTAAAGGTAAGGTTATATCATAAGGAGAGAATAAATGTTTCCAAAAAGTGGAATGCCTGGCTTGCTAAAACAAGCTAAGGATATGCAAAAGAAAATGAAGGAATTTGAAGAGTATCTATTAGAACTTAGAATAGAGGGCTCTTCATCAGGGAAATTGGTATTAGTGGTCGCTGATGGGAAAAAGAATATCAAATCAATAAAAGTTGATTCATCTGCTTTGAGTGAAGAAAGTGATATGGTAGAAGATTTAATCATGGCAGCTATTAAACAGGCATACAATAACGTGGATGATGAAGTGGGAGATAAAATGAAAGCAATAACAGGAGGAATGAATATCCCAGGAATGATATGATAAAAATTCCTACATCTATATTAAGGCTTATAGACTCCTTTAAAAGATTGCCGGGTGTTGGCAACAAAACAGCAGAAAGATTAGCATATTTTGTTTTGGAAAGTGATATCTCCTTATCAGATGAATTTTCTGAATCACTTTCAAATATTCATAGTAATATAAAAACTTGTGATATTTGTTTTTTTTATCATGAAAAAGATACTTCATGTATATGCACTACAAATATAGATAAATCTAAAATCTGTGTTGTTCAGCATCAAAAAGATGTGATTTCATTTGATAGGACCGGATATAAGGGGCTTTATCATGTTTTAGGAGGAGTTCTCTCTCCACTAGATCAGATTGGTCCAGATGAACTTAATATTGAAGAGCTCTTTCTAAGATTGAATAGTGATGTAAAAGAAATAATTATAGCAACTGATACTAGCTTAGAAGGCGATGCAACGGCTATTTATATAACTGATATTTTTGTAAAAACACATCCTGATATTAAGATATCAAAATTAGCTAGAGGAATTCCAGTTGGTGGGCAATTTGACTATTTAGATGAAATGACACTAATAAAAGCATTTGATGATAGAACAGAAATTTAAACGACATATTCCCAACATCCTAACTTCAATTAGATTGCTCTTGGTCCCAATTTTTATTTTTTTCCTTGTATCTGAAAATTATGGATCTTACACACTATCTCTAATAATTTTTATTATAGCATCCATAACAGACTACTATGATGGAAAATTAGCCAGAAAATATAATGTAGAGTCTAAATTTGGAATTTTCATGGATCCACTCGCTGATAAAATTCTCGTATTATCAGCATTTATTGGATTTTTATCAATTGAAACTCTTTCAAATATTATCCAACCTTGGATGGTAATAGTTATTTTCTCTAGGGATATATTTGTGACAATTTTGAGAGTATTTATGAAAAGCAGAGGACAAGAAATGATAACCTCTCAAATAGCAAAATTAAAAACTACTGTTCAATTAATTACAATTATTATTATCCTCTTGTTGCTTGTGATTAATCCATATTATTCTATATCAAATAATCAGGGTTTTGTTTATCTAACTATTTATACGATGGTGCTCTTTACTCTCTACACTGGCCTTGATTATTATTTAAAAAATTATAAGATAATATCCACACAGAAATCTGAATGATGCTATCGTTCTCCAAATTTTTATCAACTTTTTTTTATCTAGGAAAAATTAAATATGCTCCAGGTACCATTGCAAGTTTAGCAACTTTGATTCTCTGGTACTTATTTTCACCTAGTGACATAACCTTGCGCTTTTATCTTTTAACGGTTATAGCTGTATTAGCATACGTTTCAACGTACCATTCATTAGCCTTGTTCAAAGAGAAAGATCCCCAATGTATTGTTATCGATGAAGTTGTTGGGATGAGTATCCCACTAGCAATATTACCAAATGATTTGATATTATTTGTGGTATCTTTTCTCCTTTTCAGGTTTTTTGATATACTCAAACCATCCATTATATACTACGCTCAAAACTTGGATGGGGTATACGGAGTTTTAATGGATGATATTTTAGCAGGATTAATCACTCTATTTATTGTAATTAATTATTTATGATATCAGTATGTATCTTAGCAATTGGAGATGAGCTCTTAAATGGATCGACTGCAGATACAAATAGTCAATGGATTAAGGAAACATTGACAAAGTTTGATGCAAGTGTAGTTAAATCAGTAAACATTCCAGACAATGAAGCTTATATAAAAAATGAATTAGATTCATGCATAAACTTAAAGTATGACTTTATTATAATTTCAGGTGGACTTGGGCCTACACACGATGATATTACAAAATCCACATTGTCATCTTATTTTAAACTGCCATTAATCATAGTACCAAGACACCATAAATTTCTACTTAGTAAAATCAAGAACAAACAAAAAGATGATAGTATAAAGAAGATGATTAAAAGTCAATCTGAAATAGTTCAATCATTTAACAAAATAGATAATAAACATGGAACTGCTTTAGG
>CAYNPP010000205.1:0-2175 GCA_964399095.1 uncultured bacterium
CTCTGGATCCATCATGGGGAGGCGGAATTACGTGATGCTTCACATCTCTGGGGCAAAATTACTGGAGAAGCAGAGCAGCAGATCCGTGATGAATTGGAAGACAAACGAATTGAAGTCCTGCAGATTGGACCCTCCGGAGAAAAATTAGTCCGATATTCTGCACTGATCAGCATGAGCAACCGCGCTAACGGGCGTACAGGAATGGGAGCTGTGATGGGTTCCAAAATGCTGAAGGCGATTGCTGTGAGAGGAAAACAAAAACCTGGTATCGCCGATGTGGATGCTTTCAAAGCTCTTCAGAAATGGGGTCCCAAAAACTTAGCTGATTCCGACAGTGCCGGGCTGGCAAAGTATGGGACCGCGGAAACAACATCTCCCCAACATCACACAGGGGGGTTGCCCACCTTCAACTTCAACAGTGGGGTTTTCGAAGGTCATGAGGCAATCGATGGAGTGGTCCTTTACGATAAGCACCTCTTAGGACATGAGAAGGAGGACCAAGACCGTTTCGGAAGAGACACCTGCTTCAGTTGCACCTACCGCTGCAAGAGAGTTGCCGAGGTTAAAGAAGGACCATTCAAATCCGATGCGCTTTATGGGGGCCCGGAATACGAAACTCTGGCTTCTTTCGGGAGCTACTGTGGTATCGACAACATGGAAGCGGTTATCCGGGCCAATGCACTTTGCAACATGTATGGCATGGATACCATCTCATGCGGAGCAACCATCTCATGGGCGATGGAGGCCTGGAAGGAAGGGAAACTGACTGCGGAAGATACTGGAGGCTTGGAGCTGAACTACGGTGATGCGGAAATGATGGTCAAGCTGACCGAAATGATCGGTAAACGTGAGGGATTTGGTGACCTGTTGGCAGAGGGTTCCGCTATCGCAGCAAAAAAGATAGGCCGAGGAACGGAGGATTTTCTGATCACGAGCAAGGGCCAGGAAGCACCGGCCCACATGCCTCAGCTTAAGCGAAGTCTGAGCGTCATTTATGCAGCGAATCCATTTGGCTCCGACCACATGTCCAGCGAACATGATCCTAGTTATAAATCCTATCCTGAGCGGATGGCTTACATCGGCTTGAATAACCCACAGCCTAAGCTCGCACTGAATGAGGAAATGATGCGTTTTGCTACGGTAACGCAGCATCTTTACAGTGCATTGGATAGCGTCAATGTCTGTCAGTTCGTCTACGGTCCGTCCTGGCAGTTATACGGAACGGATCAACTGGTCGAATTGATAAGAGCGGTTACAGGTTGGGATGTGGATGTCCAGGAATTACTCCAGGTTGGAGAACGACGTTTGAACATGATGCGCCTCTTCAATGCGAGGGAAGGCATCGGTCGTGCAGAGGACAAGCTTCCGAAGAAAATGTTCGACCGTCCGCTTGAAGGAGGACGCTCAGACGGATCCCACATCGATAGGGGCGAATGGGACAAGGCTCTCGATGATTATTATCGGCTAAATGACTGGGATCTGGAAACCGGTTATCCCAATAAAGGAAAACTGGAGAGTCTGGGACTGAACTGGGTGGTGAATGAGAGTCCAGAGCTTTCTAAAGCAATGGCCTGATCTAAGTCTCAGAATGAGGGCAGGAACAAATCCCTGCCCCAGACCGTTTTATTTCTGTTTCGAGGCAAATACCTTCTGCAGGTCTTTTTTCATCCGCAGCAGATGGCGATCCCGATTTAATCCTATGTAGATGATGACAACTAACGTGGCAAGAGGGCTAGCCAAGGCATAACCCTCTTTAACAATCACTACCCCATCGATAACCAGTGCCACCATTTCAAGCAATTTAACAAGGTCCAGACGAAGCTGATGTTTTAGGTACAGCGCGAGTGAGAGTGAGTGTGCAACGACCGTGAGTGCAGCTGTTCCGACGAAATGGTACATCAGCAGATCAGCCGATGCGAGAATGAAGAGCAGGGTCAGGGACGCTCCCAAAGCTTTTTCAAGAGACTCAGTGCTTAATCCTTTCGGTTCTTGCAATTCCTCTTTTTCCTTCATTCCATTTTGATGAGTTTCATTCCTATTCCTAAAACAGTATCTCCAAAAAGCTTTAATTTCAACGAGACACTTTAGGATTTAGAATTCATTCTTTTTCATCGCCTGCCAAAGGATTTCTGAACTGATTGGTAGTACGCATATTCTTAACCCGGTGATGTTCTG
>CAYNPP010000205.1:2185-2831 GCA_964399095.1 uncultured bacterium
CCCCTTAAAGCTTTAATTTCAACAAGACACTTTAGGATTTAAAAAGTTATTCTTTTTCATCGCTAGCCAAAGGCTTTCTGAACTGATTGGCAGTTCGCATATTCTTACCCCGACGGTGTTCTGCAAAGCGCTGGCTAGGGCCGCTGCTCCAGGCACGATGGGAGGTTCTCCTACTCCACGGATGCCGTATGGACCATAAGGGGATGGTGCTTCGATCAGTTCTATCTCGATGGGTGGGATTTCATCGGCACGGAACAGGGCATAATCCATAAAGCTTGGATTCAGCAGCAGTCCCTGTTCATTAAATTCCATCCCTTCGCGCATTCCCCACCCGAGTCCTTGAACAACACCACCGTGGATCTGACCTTCAATCAGCATTGGATTCAAGGCGAATCCGACATCCTGGATCGCCAGATAATGCAAGGGAGTCACTTCTCCGGTTTCAGGGTCGACTTTGACCTTGACCCAATGGACCGATGCAGCGGGTGCGTTTTCAGGCAACGAGCATTTTCCACTGCCCATCACGGGGCCTTCACCACCTCGGCTAGATTCGGCTTTCTTAACCAATTTTGTTAAAGACACCATTTGACTCGGCACCCCCTTGACCCGGATGCTTCCTTGATGCAGTTCGAGGTCTTTGGTGGAG
>CAYNPP010000206.1:0-2799 GCA_964399095.1 uncultured bacterium
ATTTCTTCCGAAACAATCGTTACGCTCGATCCGGAAGTCATCCTTTTAGCGACGAGCCGGGAGCCCGCTGGCACAGACGTCACTTGTACTTGGTTACATGCAGACCCCGCGTTTCGTAATGTGGCAGCTGTAAGGGACAAGCGGCTTTATACCGTGCCGCAGAGGCTTTTGAATGCATTGTCCCATCATGCTGTTGCGGGCGCAGAAGTCATTGAGCGGCGCTTGCATTCAGAGCGAATAAATTTCCGTCAATATGGGATAAGCGGCGGAATTAATCATTTCTCTGAAGGATGTGAGAGATGATAGTGCTAAAGACACGATGGGATCTCGGTATCCTTATTGTAGGAACGCTAGCTAGCATAATGCTAGCGACGGCGGTGGGGAGTGTTTCGGTTCCGATAGTCACCGTTGTCCGTTTGTTGACGCAAGGTATATTTCAGCTGCCAGTAAGTGATGACGAGCGCGGTCTGGCAACAATCATCTATCTAATCCGATTTCCCCGTGTTATTGCGGCGGCGGTAGTCGGAGGGAGTCTCGCGCTCGCTGGCACCATGATGCAGGGCCTTTTTAGGAATCCGCTGGCGGATGCGGGATTGATAGGGGTCTCGAGTGGCGGTGCTCTAGCCGGGGCGATCGCGATAAGTACTGGCCTCGGAGCCACTTCCTCCTTCTTTCTGCCGTTTCTCACTTTCGGTGGAGCGGTCGCATCTGCATTTGTGGTCTATTTTGTTGCGTCTCTGGGCGGAGGGCGTGCTTCGCTCATGGGCCTCATATTGTGCGGTGTGGCGCTGAACTCCCTGTTCGGCTCGTTGACCACGTTGATTTTGAGCCTTTCGAAAGATTATGAAATTTCGCGGCAAATATTCTTTTGGTTAATGGGTGGTTTGGACGGGCGGGGCTGGACACATGTGCAGATGATATTGCCTTTTGTGTTTTCTGGCACTGTCGCCGCTTTGTTTCTTAGTCGCGATCTCAATTTGCTACTTCTCGGAGACGAAACGGCGTCGAGTTTAGGCGTGCACGTCGAGCAGTCCAGGAGGTTTCTACTTTTTTTTGCGTCTCTACTCGCTGGTTCGGCGGTGGCGATAGCCGGGACCATTGGGTTTGTGGGATTGGTCGTTCCGCATATTATGAGATCCATTGTTGGTACGGACCATAGTTTGTTAGTGCCTGCGTCGGCACTAGGCGGGGCTGTCTTTCTCGTTTGGTGTGACCTACTTTGCCGCGTGTTAATACCATTCCAAGAAATTCAACTCGGAATCGTGACGGCCCTTCTGGGGGCGCCGTTCTTTTTACACCTCTTGATAAAACGGGATTTAGGCTACAGCAGGGCCGCGTGATAGTTATGGAACAGAGCGAAAAGGTCGTACTGTCGCTGGAAAAGGTCCACTATTCAGTTGCCGGGAAACGGATTTTGTCGGACGTCTCCATCGATGTTACGTGTGGCACATGGGTTGCCGTATTGGGTCCGAACGGTTCTGGTAAATCGACCCTTCTACGTGTTCTAGCAGGACTGCTGCCTCCCACTGCGGGCCGGATTAGGCTCCATGGAAAGTACTGGTCTGAATGGTCGCGTAGGGAACGGGCGCAAAAACTGGCATTCTTGCCGCAGCGTACGGACCTGTCGTTCCCTTTTGCGGTACGCGACATTGTTGCGATGGGCCGTGTGCCTTACCTCGCGCGTTGGCAAAGTGAAAGCAGTGCCGACCGCCAAGCTGTTGATGACGCAATGCTGATGACACAAATTTCTGAGATCGCGAGCCAAAATATACTAACGCTATCAGGTGGGGAGTATCAGAGGGTCATGTTGGCCCGCGTCATCGCCCAAGAAGCCGACATCCTCTTATTAGATGAGCCTAACACGGCATTGGATTTACAGCACCAATTTATTCTCACGGATTTACTCGAATCATTAGTTGGACGCGGCACCTGCGTCGTCAGAGTTCTACACGATCCGAATCTCGCAGCAAACAAGTGCGATTCGTTGATTTTGCTAGACGGAGGAAGGGTTTACGCCTCAGGGATACCGTCGCAAGTACTGACGATAGAAGCTTTTCGTTCCGTGTTCGGCGTCGAAGCAGTGTTAACGGAGAATTCAACGACCGGCGGGTGTCAAAATGTTCCAATACGTTCGGAGGCAACCGTTGCCCAAGGTCCCAAGTAAGCCATACCGGGGACGCCTCAGATCAGTAGTCGTGGATGGGGCATGGTAATCGGATGCCTTGACACACGGAGACCGCAATGGTGCACTGGTGGAGGGCCTGCTGGTTGATCGTTCTTGTATCGCAGAGTTGGTACGCCTACTCCTCGTGGGCAGGTAAGGGTAATTGGTTCGAGTGAAGAATGAAAATTATACCAAGAGAAAAATTGGTACATCCACCGTTGGACCAACCGCCTTTATTACTAAGGGTAGGCTTTTTGGTCGGTGAATTTTCTGGACAAGGCGAATATGCGACGGCCAAGCAGAGATTCCGTAAAGAGACGATCGGTACGTGGGAGGCCGGAGGACAATTTCTCTCCCATCGCGTGCGGGTAACATACATACTGAAGAACGGTCTGCTGGACGTACACGAGGCCTGCATAGTTGTTGGTATGGATGCATCAGGGGTCAATCTTGAGGCCAGGGCTTACACGGACAACGGGCAGGCCTTTGACTACAAAATTACCGTGAGTGGTGAAGAACTGTCCTTCCCGGATAGACCGCCGGGACATTCGTCGTCTTCTCGCTCGCAGCAAGGCCGGGCCCTAAAAATCCTATGTCCAATTGACGGCGGGTATTATGAACGACTTGAGGTATAT
>CAYNPP010000207.1:0-2798 GCA_964399095.1 uncultured bacterium
CATGCTCATGGCGCCGCTATGGGTTGGTCTATTTTTATGGCATTGTTTGGATTTGTTATAGCCTTTATAAAATATTATCTGAAAATTGATATACTCAATCTATCTAAATTGAAAGTGACTATTGCTACTAGAGAATTATTTTTAAATAAGTTTTACATAGATGAATTATATCAAAATATAATTGTAAACCCATATTTAAGATTTTCACGAAGAGCTTCTATCCTTGATTGGAATATATATGATCAGCTTATTATAGACTCCGTTGGATGGATAACAATTAGAGTATCAAAATTATCAAATTTACTTGATTATAATTTAATAGATCAATTTGTAGTTGATGGATTTGCGCGCTTGACAAACAAGAGTGGAAAAGAGCTCCAATCTACTCAAAATGGAATATTCCAGAGTTACCTTATAGCAGGTTTTATCGGAATAATAATTTTACTAATAATAATTCAACAATTAGGATAGCTTTATGGACAATATCATACTTTCAACCTTAATCTTTTTACCTTTGGTGGGCGTCTTCTTCATGTTTATTGTATATTTCATGAAACTTGATGATGCGTACTATAAATATACAGCGCTTATCACTGCGTCAGTGCAACTCCTACTTACGATCTGGCTCTACTGTAATTTCGATCCATCTATACTTATTTCAGCTGATAATACATTAAATCCTACTAAATTTGTTGTTCAGCTTCCTTGGATAGATAGCTTTAATATTCAATACTTTATTGGGGTAGATGGACTGAGTATGCCTATGGTTATGCTTACATCTTTACTGATGTTTATATGTATTTTAGCTAGCTGGAACATAAAAAAATATGTATTTGCATATTTTTCACTCTTCCTGCTTCTTGACACCGGAATGATGGGTGTGTTTATGGCTCTTGATTTCTTCCTTTTCTATATATTCTGGGAGATAATGCTGCTTCCTATGTATTTCTTGATTGGGATATGGGGTGGACCAGAACGGAAGTATGCCGCTATAAAATTCTTTTTATATACATTGTTTGGCTCAGTGTTTCTGCTGCTTGGAATGATTTCTCTATATTTTTATTCTGGTCTTGATAGCTTTAATCTTATAGAGCTTGTAAAAGCAGCTCCCTATATCACTGGTGAGCTTTGGGGCTATGAAATTAAATATCTTATTTGGATGGCTCTTTTTATTGGTTTTGCTATAAAAGTACCAATATTTCCTTTTCATACGTGGCTTCCGCTTGCTCACGTAGAAGCACCTACATCAATTTCTGTAATTTTAGCTGGTGTGCTGCTTAAAATGGGAACATACGGTCTCTTGCGGATAAGCTATCCACTTTTACCAGGAGAAGTCCTTGCATTCTCATATACATTAGCCATATTGGCGGTAATAAATATTATTTGGGGGGCAACAAATGCTATTGCTCAGACAGACCTGAAGAAAATGGTCGCATACTCATCAATCAGTCACATGGGATATGTTCTGCTTGGGATGGCGTCTGTTGTTAGTATTGATCCAGCCGGAAACCAAGCTGGTATGAATGGAGCAGTCATGCAAATGTTTAATCATGGTGTCATAACAGCAATGTTATTTCTTCTTGTAGGCATGATATACGATAGATCTCACCACAGGTGGATAGTTTTTCCTAATGACTATAAAGACAAAGAACTTGCCGGGAAGGCAGGTTTTGGTGGCATAGCTAACGTTATGCCAATTTACTCTGGTTTCGTCATGCTTGCTTTTTTTGCCGGTCTTGGACTACCAGGGTTATCAGGATTTATAAGTGAGGCCTTTTGTTTTATTGGTGGCTTTTCTGTATTTAGATTTCTTACTGTGATTGGAACATTAGGAATCTTACTTAATGCTGTCTATTTCTTACGAGCATATCAACGAATATTTTGGGGTGATTTAGAAGAAAGAAATTCAGATTTAACCGACATTGGTTTTATTGAAATTTTAACGATTATTCCATTGGCGTTACTAATTCTGCTACTTGGTGTCTACCCATCACCACTTATAGATATTATTCAGCCTGCAGTACAAAACATAATTAATATAATTCAAATTTCTATATGATAAGCATTGTTCAGAATATTCCAAGTTTAAGTAGCTTTATTCCCGAGCTTGTAATTTCAACTGCGGTGTTGATAGTAATTATTATTTCTGTTTTTGACAAATTTGAGAATGAATCAATTTATTTATCTATATCAGCACTTTTTATTGCCGCTTTCTTTGTTGTATATAATTTTAATGTCAGTGAACTACTCTTTGCGGGTCTTATTATTACCGATCAGTTTTCAAATATTTTTAAATTAATAATCATATTCTCAGTAACATGTATTTTTTTACTAACATTCTATGATAAAGACATTAGTAGTAAAGATTGGCCTGAATTTTGCACCCTAATTCTCTTAGCTACATTAGGAATGTTCTTAATGTCAACTTCTATAAATTTACTCATGGTTTATCTTGCAATAGAGCTTGTTAGTATCCCATCATATATTTTAGCAGGTTTTAATTTTAATGATAAAAAATCTAATGAGGCATCAATAAAGTATGTGCTGTATGGTTCATTTGCATCAGGGCTAATGCTATTTGGAATGAGCTGGCTTTATGGGCAAACTGGAAGTCTATACTTTCATGATTTAAATTTAATGTTAACTAGGTATGATAACACGTCATTAATATCAATTATATCATTTATATTTATTTTTGCTGGGATGGGTTATAAAATATCATCTGCGCCGTTTCACTACTGGGTACCTGATGTCTATCAGGGCGCACCCATATCAGTAACATCTTTTTTTGCTGTTGC
>CAYNPP010000208.1:0-2763 GCA_964399095.1 uncultured bacterium
TAAGACATAAAGTTCCGGTAATCTATCATGGGGTTAATAATGCATTTCAACCATCACTTAATAGAAAACGAGAAAGATTCTTGCTTTCAGTTTCCGATATTTATATTCAAAAGAATATCCATACGTTAATTTCAGCCTTCTATTTAATCAGGAATAAATTCCCTGAAGTAACATTGAAGCTTGCTGGGAAAGCCATAGATCAGAGTTACTTGCGCGAGATACAAGATGCGATTTATTCGGCAAAACTAGATGATGCTGTTGAAATATTAGGTGAAAAATCTACTGCAGAATTAATAGAGCTTTATCAAAGTTGTGCATTGTTCGTATTCCCTTCAACGGTTGAAACCTTTGGTAATCCATTAGTTGAAGCGATGGCTTGCGGTGCACCGATAGTAAGTTCCAATAGAGCAGCCATGCCAGAGATTTTAGAAGATGCCGCTAAATATTTTAATCCCAAGGACGCAAAAGATATGGCTGAAACAATATTATCAGTTCTTGAGGACGATGGTGAACGGCAAAAGTTGGCAACCTTAGCGCTATGTCGGTCAAAAGTTTTTTCATGGCAGAAAACGGCCACCGAAACGGCAAGTATTATTAAATCTGTTGTACCTTCCAAATCGATGAGTAATGGTAGGAACAATCAGTCTCATGCTAACTAGATTTCAGATGCCCTGTTTCTCTGTACCATTAATTTGTATTCGAATTAGTGGTCATTTAAACCAAATAATATTGGCTAACTGAGGAAAGGGAATAGTTGTGACATTGTTGCTAAATTGATTTTAGGGACTGTCAAATATATTTTCCAAGTACCACTGGTATGTTGATTGTAATCCATCTCGTAAATTAATACTGGGCGCCCAGCCAAGTTTATTCAGCCGATCAGTGTTCAATAGTTTGCGCGGAGCACCATCGGGTTTGCTAGTATCAAATTCCAGCTTTCCGGTAAAGTTCACAGTATCTGCTACAGATTGAGCTAAATCCCGAATCGATATTTCTTCTCCTGTTCCAATATTTAGATGAATTGGTCCTGAATAATTCTTTAGTAAATGGACGAGCGCATCTGCTAAATCAGTTACGTGTAAAAATTCTCTCAAAGGTTTTCCGGTTCCCCAAATCTCCAAAGAGGGATCATGACTTATTTTTGCCAAATGTGCTTTTACCATTAATGCCGGTATAACGTGGCTGGTTTGGAGGTCAAAATTGTCACCGGGCCCATATAAATTATTTGGCTGAGCTGAAATAAAATCGCATCCATATTGTTGTCGATAGGATTCGCACAGCTTTATTCCTGCGATCTTTGCTACGGCATACCACTGATTAGTGGGTTCAAGTGGACCTGTCAGCAGTGCTTCTTCTTTCATTGGTTGGTCAGCTTCTTTAGGGTAAATGCAGGCAGAACCAAGAAATAGAAGTTTTTGGACACCATGTTCAAATGCACTGTGAATTATGTTGGTTTCAATTACTAGATTATCGTAGATGAATTCAGCTGGTCGAGTTGAGTTTGCAAGTATTCCGCCAACAGTTGCGGCGGCAATTATGATTACGTCGGGCGCCTGTTTATTCAGCCAGTCACTTACCGCATTCTGATCGCGCAAATCAAGTTGGGTGCGTTTAACGTTACATAGGTCACAACCTTCGGAAGCAAGGCGTCTCGCAACCGCAGACCCTACCATTCCGGTTTGACCAGCAACCCATATTTTTTTTCCGGTAAGGGAAAAAGGAATGGAATTTCCATCGTTCATAATCTTACCTTTTTAGTATGTTTCTATCTGCTTTAACCATTTCAGCAACGAGATCACTAAATTTTGTTTTAGCGGTCCAACCTAGCACCCTTTTTGCTTTTTCAGGATTACCTAACAACACATCGACTTCTGCCGGTCTAAAATATTTTGGATCTACTTTTACGAGTACATCTCCATTATCTTGGTCTACACCCGTTTCATTTACTCCATTTCCCTTCCAGACTATCCTTTTACCAATTTCTGCAAAGGCAATTTCTACAAATTCACGTACTGAATGACATTTGCCAGTGGCGAGCACGTAATCGTCAGGTCTATTTTGCTGTAGCATCATCCACATACCTGCCACATAATCACGGGCGTCACCCCAATCGCGAAGTGCGTTAAGATTACCAAGATATAAACTTTTCTCTAAACCTGCTTCAATAGCAGCTACTGAGCGTGTGATTTTCCGTGTAACAAATGTTTCTCCCCGAGTAGGACTCTCGTGATTAAATAGTATTCCATTAGAGGCGTGTAATCCATATGCATCTCGATAATTCACGGTTATCCAGTAAGCATATAATTTAGCAGTTCCGTAGGGGCTACGGGGCTGAAAAGGGGTAGACTCTGTCTGAGGACTTTCAACGGCATTTCCATAAAGCTCTGAAGTTGAAGCTTGGTAAAAACGGGCAGAGTTTTCTAATCCAAGGATACGAATTGCTTCCAATATCCGAAGGGTTCCTAAAGCGTCTGCGTTAGCAGTATATTCCGGTGTTTCAAAACTTACCTGCACGTGACTTTGTGCGGCTAAATTGTATATTTCTGAAGGATTAATATCCTGAATAAGACGAATCAAATTTGTAGCGTCTGACATATCGCCATAATGCATAAAGAATTTATTACCATCTAAATGAGGATCTACGTAAAGATGATCGACCCGATCGGTATTTAGAGACGATGAGCGCCTTTTGATACCATGTACTGTATAGCCCTTGTCGAGCAGAAACTCAGCCAAGTAGGCACCATCTTGTCCGGTTATACC
>CAYNPP010000209.1:0-2758 GCA_964399095.1 uncultured bacterium
GAAATTTTATTTTCAACAACGCTTTTCCAGGAAGCTACTTCCTGTCTGGCGTAGTCGTATGGCTGCCTAAAGTAACTAATCACATCATCTGATAAATGAAAAAATGTATTTGAGTCTAGACCAAGCTTCTCTTTTGTCGCAGAAATTTCTTCTTGGGGAAGGGGAGCCCCATGGGTGTTGTGGTCTCCTTCCATGGTAGCACATCCTGGAGCAATGACATTGTGACCTATAATCATTGATGGCTTTTCAATTTCCATTTGAGCTATTCTAATGGCAGATCTGATGGCCTCCCTGTCCTGCCCATCCACCTCTTGAACATGCCACCCATTTGATTCATAAAACATTTTGTAGTCTGTTGAGTCTGACCTTGACACTTTTCCAGAAATTTGTGCCTTATTTGCATCGTAGTATCCAATTAGCTTAGAAAGTCCCCAGTGACCTGCAATCGCAATAGCACCCTGAGCTACAGGCTCCTGAATATCACCGTCACTATGTAGAAGATAGGTATAGTGGTTAACCACATCGCTGCCAAATTTATTTCGAAGTATAGCTTCAGATACAGCCATTCCAACGGCATTTGCAACGCCCTGTCCAAGTGGGCCAGTTGTGCACTCCACTCCCGGTGTCAATCCTCGCTCCGGATGCCCGGGAGTTTTGGATCCAAGTTGTCTGAATTTTTTTAGCTCATCCATTTCAAGCCATCCAACTAAATTGAGCATTGCATATAAAAGAGCAGATTCATGACCTGGAGATAAAACAAATCTATCACGATCAAACCACTGATCATCGTCTGGGTCAAACTTTAAAAAATCATGGAAGAGCACATAAGTAAAGTCAAGAGATGAAAATGGTCCGCCAGTGTGACCTGAGTCGGCGCCTCTAACAGTATCCATAATGAGAGCCTTAAGCTCATTTATAGATTTCTGCTCTGTGTCAACCTTTGTCATAGTTTCTTGTGGGTTAGACATTTAGAGCAATTACTATCGTGGTTTGAATCAAGGATATCCCCTATTTCATTGATAAATAAATAAAAATCCGCGTAACAATTTACGGAGTTTATTTGATATTTTCTATATCAATTATTGTATAGATACAGCTAAAAACACTATCTTACAATTATGAGTTCCATACTTTTAGTTACAATATCGATGCTTCTATTCTATCTGGGATACAGATTCTACAGCAAATTTATTTCAGATAATATATATAAACTTGATGAAACCAAACAGACCCCAGCACACAAGCAAAAGGATGGAGTTGATTTTGTTCCAGCATCAAAGCACATACTATTTGGGCATCATTTTACTTCCATTGCTGGAGCCGCTCCAATCATCGGTCCATGTATAGCAGTATACTGGGGATGGCTTCCGGCTGTTCTTTGGGTGGTACTTGGTGCTATCTTCATGGGGGCCGTACATGATTTTGGTGCGCTTGCAGTAAGCCTCAAAGAGAAAGGAAGATCCATCGCTGATATCGCATCTGATGTGATTAACACAAGAGTTAGAGTTATGTTCCTTGTATTTGTAATGTGTCTCAGCTGGCTTGTTCTGGCTGTTTTTGCAATGGCTATATCAAAGTTGTTCACCCTCTACCCCTCATCTGTTTTACCTGTAAATATTGAGATAGCTATTGCAATCATAATGGGATATGCCATTTACAGAAAAAAAATTAATTCATTTATTCCATCTGTAGTTGCACTAGTCACTCTTTATATTTTTATTTATCTTGGGACTATATACAAAATTGACCTTTCAAATATGGGTTTTTCTAATCCTCAGAACACCTGGATTATTCTGCTTTTTTTCTATTCTTCTATAGCGAGTCTACTTCCTGTTTGGCTACTTCTGCAACCTAGAGACTACATCAACAGTCATCAACTTTTAGTGGGGCTTGGTCTTATATATCTGGCAATTTTTGTATACAGACCTGAAATTGCTGCCCCTGCAATTAATTTGCCATCCGATGGGCCACCAATAATCCCTTTTCTTTTTGTAACCATCGCCTGTGGCGCGATAAGCGGATTTCATGGATTAGTATCATCGGGGACAACTTCAAAGCAGATAGATAAAGCTCAGGATGCAAGGCTAATTGGCTACGGAAGTATGCTTGGTGAGGGCTCGCTTGCTCTTGCGGCAATTGTCGCATCTGTATGCGGAATTGCCGTGGTAACAGACTGCACTGTCAATGGGGTCTTCCATGAGCAGCTTAGCTGGGGCGCATACTACAGCTCTTGGTCAAATGCCGCGGGGAATAAATTCCTTTCATTTGTTCTAGGAGGATCAGCGCTACTTACAAAAATAGGGCTATCAATTGAGCTTGCTGGGACCCTGATCTCGGTTTTAATCATTTCTTTTGCCGCAACAACCCTTGATACCGCAACACGAATTCAAAGAATGATAATAACTGAGATTGGTAACGCCACAGATGTAGAACCTCTAAAAAATCGGTACACCGCAACTGTGGTTGCTGTGGTTCCCGCTTATCTGCTTACTGTGAATGGCGCTGGCTGGGACCTGTGGCCTGTATTTGGAGCATCAAACCAGATGCTGGCTGCACTGACGCTGATGATACTATCAATATACTTCTGGCAGAAAAAAAGAAATGTCCTTCCTCTGGCTCTTCCGATGATCTTTATTATGGCAATAACAATCGTCTCTCTTTTGTATAAAGCAAATGAGTTTTTTGTATCAGGAAAATCACTGCTACTTGGTATTGATTTAATTCTCATTACTCTTGTATTCTGGATGATTATTGAAGG
>CAYNPP010000210.1:0-2735 GCA_964399095.1 uncultured bacterium
TATCCAAATCAATATCTACAGTATTAGATTCAACCCAAAACCAAAAAGGAAGGTCCGGTGCATTTCCATAGACAACGTCTTCTGTTTTTATAACATCATCAAATATCTCATCTATATAGCGGGTTTCTTGAGAATATAGAATCCCTATAAACAAGAAAAATAGTATTGAGAATTTATATTTCATATTTATCCATTAAGTACCAAGAATAATATTAACTAGTAGAACAACATCCAATACATTTATTTCATTATCTAAATTCATATCTGCTAAATGGTTGAATTCACTTACTCCTAAAATGATATTAACTAGTAGAACAACATCGAGTATATTTATATCATTATCCTGATTAATATCCCCTAGCATGAACTGGGGGATGGTGTAGATTCCATCAATCGCAATGGTTCCGGTGTCATCAGGATCGAGCCAGTCCTTAAGTCTGCGGGTTGAGTTGTTTCCTCCATCCCATGATAAAGAAAACTTTCCATATAAATCTGGCCCTGCACTGCAGTCTGGGCCATCGCTTCCGGTGTTGGCACCTATGACCTGCTTATCTGAATTAAATAGAGCAGATCCAGAAGATCCATCTGCTGTACCCCCATCATCCCAACTCAGGCACCAATGAGTGTCTGAAGTATTCCATGCACATGAATATGCATAGTCATCATCGTAGTTAATTTTTCTTGGATAGTCTTCAGGATGATGTATCCCAACAGAAATAAGGGGCGCAGATTCATCGTTTGACCACCCTGCATAGAAAGGTTCCCACTCTTCAGGCGGGGGATCATCCATTATCAAAAGAGCAAAATCAGACCCCACGTTTTCATTTCTAGTGGCAAGTAATGTTGAGCCTGATACTGAGTATTCAAAAGAGCCATTTGTGCCTTGACATGTTGGACTTTCATGATTAAAATAATAGATAAAATCATTATGTTCATTCAAGTTAGTTTCTCCAACTATACAGTGCCAGGCCGTGAGAACATAGGGAGTGTTGTCGTTATTTACATTATTTAGAAGAGTCCCTGAGCATGTATATTCATTTATTATCATATATATAACTGAATTTGATTGATCTCTATATTCCTGCGCCGACTCACAGGCAACATTCTCTCCACAGTCACGGTCCCTGCCCTCAGAATTAAATTTAAAGATATCGGTATAGTCATGAATTACATTGCTGATGTGTATATACGGATTTTCTGAAATATGGGATGGCTGAAAAAATTCAATTACGGCAGCATCACCTTGAATTAGCGGTGAACCAAAGGTTCTATTGATAAAATTACTTTCTGAATTGTATGGTCCATAGCTAATATCTCCAGATTGATTATATATAAAGAGCTGTGTTCCTTTGGGAATATTAATCTCATCAAATTGTAACTTTATAGCGTATGCACCATGCGATTTTATCACCAATTTCCATACTCGATCACCATTGGGAAGTGTTTTCCATACTCCCGAGTTATTAATACTCAAATCTGTATCAAATTTATGTCCGTATTTAAATCGACGACTTTGATTAGAATATTCAACTGAAGCGGGAAAGTCAGGGAGTGTATATAAGTATCTGGAATCTATTTGATTTATTAAAATTTCTTGTTGATTATTTATAGGATTTACTGCAGAATGGATAATATTAAAAAGTATAAATATGTAAAATATTTTTTTCATTTTCTCTCCTTATAAAATACAACTAATTTTCAATTTCAAATAAATGTCCGATATCATTTACAATATAATCTAGTAATTGTTCCTGATATGATACGGTGCTTGATATATTTGAGTGGGTCCCTATCACAAGATTTCTTTCAGGGATTACAGCAATAAATTGACCCCCATATCCATACGCAAGAAAGCCCTCTTGAGGCAACCACCATAGATAGCCATAACCGCTTAAGTTTTCACCGGCGTATGTTGGGACCTGGAATGATGTTGCCTGCTCAATCCAATCAGAGGAAAGAATATTATTTTCACCTGAGAAGCCATCCTGAATATATAGCTGTCCTAATTTAACCATTTCTCTTAAAGTTAGCTCTAGACTCGCTGAGCCATCGTTAATTCCATTAAAACCTCCCAGCCATTGAGGATTCTCTATACCTAGATAGGGAAATAGATTTATTTCTGCAAATTCTTTTGGAGTCATTCCAGTTGCATAGTAAATAACATGCGAATTCATGTGACATGCACTATTATTATAGTAAAAATAACCAGGAGCGGTATATGGCATCCACTCAAGCTGCTGTGTAGATGCATATATCCATCCAGGGTACCCAAATCCATCGTAGTAGCCTGTTGTCATTGATAAAAGATCTTCTAATGTGATTGATTGTAGGTATGCCTGTCCGTAATCCGGTAGTAAATTATCTAGAGAAAGATATTGATTATCAATAAAATCTTGATCTATTACCTGACCAACAAGTGTTGAAATATAACTCTTGGTAACAGACCATACATTATATGCTTCATTTGCAGAGCTGTTATAATACTCCTCTGAAACAATCTTACCATTGTGAATAACAATAATACCATGCAGATATCCAAGTTGAGAAATTTGATTATCTATAATATTACTAAGCTCTTCATAATCAAAGTATGATAAATCAGCTTGGTTTTCCCAATTAAGGCTCAAATCTAATGCTGAAAGGTTATCACATTGACTATCATTTGAAAAAATTATATTAATAATTATAACGATATCAACAACATCAATTGTACTATCTGAATTTATATCAGCATT
>CAYNPP010000211.1:0-2730 GCA_964399095.1 uncultured bacterium
TTGGATCCTAGGAGGACAGTCCGGAAGTAGTTGGGTGAAAGATGTTTATTCCTCTTCTGATGGTGCCACATGGACTCAAGAATCCAATGCTGGTTGGAGTGGAAGATCAGGTCATGCTGTGGTGGTATATGATAACAAAATTTGGGTTATGGGAGGGAATGACAGCAGTTCCGATTTGAAGGAAGTTTGGACGTTTGATGGAACTTCCTGGGATAATCAAACAAGTCCAACTGTGACCTGGGAGGGAATGAAGGACCACAGTGCACAGGTTTTTGATGGAAAAATCTGGATCCTTGGAGGAAATGACGGTGGTTCGAGGATTAAGAAATATTACACCTATGATGGAACGAGTTGGTCTTCCGCAGTTGTTCCAAGTTGGTCCCAAAGAAGCAGTCTGGTCAGCTACGATTTTAACAATTATTTATGGGTGGTCGGGGGTGATAACGGGACCAGCGGGTCGACCCACATGAACGATGTCTGGAAGTTTGGTAAAACCGACTGAATATCAGACTTCATTCGGAGACGGATTTTAATACTTCAAAATAAATTGGAAAAGTTTTGCTGACGCATCCAGGATCGAGGATGGTGATTGGTTCGGAACCGCAGGCTGCCAGGGAAAAAGCCATCGCCATGCGATGGTCATCATAGGTTTCGATTTCAGTGGATTGAATCTGATCTGGTGGATCAATGATCAGGTAATCCTCACCTTCTTCCACTTCCGCTCCAAGCTTACGTAATTCTGTTGTCACTGCCTTCATTCTTTCGGTTTCTTTAAGCCGCCAGTTGTAGACGTTTCGGATTTTGGTGGTGCCTTCAGCAAAAAGAGCAGCCACCGCCAGGGTCATGGCTGCGTCAGGCATGCGGTTCATGTCAAGGTCCACTCCCTTTAAAGTATTTCCCCGGACGGTCACCGAATGGGGCTGCCACTGCGTTTCTGCACCCATCTGCTCAAGAACTTCGGCGAATTTTGAATCTCCCTGCAGGCTATCTGTGCCGCATCCTTTGACAATGACAGTTCCTCCTGTAATGGCAGCGCCTGCCAGGAAATAGGAGGCGGAGGAAGCATCGCCTTCCACAAAAAAATCCCCTGGAGAATGGTAGGTCTGTTTTCCAGGAATGTGGAATTCTTGAAAATCTCGATTCTCAACATGGACGCCAAAACGTTCCATCAGTGCCAAAGTCATTTCAACATAGGGCACCGAAACCAAGGTATCATCGATTTCTAACGTGACATCCTTCTGCGCTCCGGGTGCGGCCATCAGGATTGCGCTGAGGAACTGACTACTGACGCTTCCTTTGATTCGCGCTGTTCCACCAGGAAGTCCCTGAGCCAGTATTTCGACTGGGGGACCAGGGGGGCCGTTCAATAAACAGACTTTGGCACCAAGCTGTAGGAGTCCTTCAACCAGATCAACGATTGGCCGTTCCCGCATTCGCGGCACGCCATCAAGCACATAGCGCCCCTGCCCCAGGGTCAATGCGGCGGCCAATGGGCGATTTGCGGTTCCAGCATTTCAAAGCATAAAATTCTGGTCCGAGTTCGGAATCCGTCCAGAACAGCCCACGACGGTGATCTCGTTCTTTTCCCGGGTTTCCTGCAGGGTAATGCCCAGTTTTTCCAGAGCACCGATCATGTAACGAACATCATCACTGTCGAGCAGGTTTTGAATCCGTGTCGTCCCTTCAGCAAGCATGCTGAGGAGCAGTACCCGGTTGGAAAGGCTTTTAGAACCGGGAAGGTCCACCCTTCCAGAGATTCGCTTGATGGGTGCCAGGATTAGGGAATCGGGGTGGCTCATGCTTCGCCGCGTATTTTGCGCTCGATGAAGAATTCGGCAGCACGATAGGAACTCCGGACCAGTGGCCCGGAGGCAACGTAATCGAAACCCATCCTTCGGCCTTCTTCAGCGAGTTCCTCAAAGGTTTCCGGGGGCAAGTACTGCTCCACCTTGAGGTGTTTACGCGTCGGTTGAAGATACTGTCCAAGGGTCAGGAAATTGACTCCGACCTGACGCAGGTCCTCCATCGCTTGTAAGATCTCTTCTTGTTCTTCGCCGAGTCCAAGCATCAACGAAGATTTGGTGTAGGCACCTACTCCCTGGGTTTTCAGGTTTTTAAGTACTTGGAGGGACTGTTCATAGCCTGCTCTTGGGTCACGTACCCTGGAAGTTAAGCGGCGAACCGTTTCCAGGTTGTGGGCAAGCACTGCGGGTTGGGCATCGATGACCTGCTGAAGGAGATCTGTCTCTCCACGGAAATCAGGCATCAGGATTTCAATCAGCAATTCCGGATTACGACGTTGGACTGAACGGATACAACGTGCGATGTGGGAAGCCCCCTGGTCCTGGAGTTCGTCACGGTCGACTGTTGTCAGCACCACATAACTTAACTTCATTTTTTCAATGGTTTCTGCGAGCTTGATTGGTTCTGAGGCATCCAGGGCAGGTGGAATGCGTGAGGTGTTGACAGAGCAGAAACGGCAGCCCCGTGTGCATGTGTCTCCCATCAGCATAAAGGTTGCCGTTCCACTGTTCCAGCACTCGCCGATATTTGGACACTGGGCTTCTTCACATACTGTACTGAGTTTCAAATTTCGTGATTTGTCCCGGATCCAGTTATAGGTTTCACCAGCTGGGAAACGTACCTTGAGCCAGGGTGGTTTAGACTTACGGAATTTGGGTTTTTGAAGTTTACTCATCATGAATTATGAATCAGATTTCTTGAAGAATT
>CAYNPP010000212.1:0-2726 GCA_964399095.1 uncultured bacterium
AGGATTAATCAATATACAATTCGCGATAAAGGATCAGCTTGTATATACGCTAGAGGTCAATCCTAGGTCAAGCAGAACTGTTCCTTTTGTTAGCAAGGTGACTAACATCCCCCTTGCAAAGTACGCTGCTCAGATTTCTACTGGGGTAATGATTAAAGATATCAATATAAAACAACAAAGAAAAGACCTTGTGGCGGTTAAAAAACCTGTATTTCCATTCAATAAATTTCCACAGCAAAACATCTTCTTATCTCCAGAAATGAGATCAACTGGAGAGGCCATTGGATTTGATAGTAAGCTGGGTTCTGCTTTTGCAAAAGCAGAGCTAAGTGCGGGTTCAAAACTTCCTGTGTCTGGGACGGTATTTATTTCAGTTAACGATAATGACAAAATGAAGTCTATTGCAATTGCCCGTGACTTTGAGGATATAGGATTTAGTGTCATCGCAACTAAAGGAACATCTGAACTATTAAATAGCAACGGGATATTCTCTAAAAATATTTTTAAAGTGGGTGAGGGCAGGCCAAGCATTGTGGATGCAATCAAGAATAATGAGATTGATATCATTATCAACACGCCGTTTGGTGGGGCAGCCAGAGAAGATGAGTATGAGATAGGAAGATCAGCTATACGCTACAAGGTCCCGGTCTTTACAACAATATCAGGAGCAAAGGCAGCTGTAAGGGCAATACAAACTACGAGACTTGGAAATTTTAACTATAGAAGCCTTCAGGAAATATTTGAATAATGAAAGTTGGATTACAAATAACAAAAAATAAAAAGAAATTTAATAAACTATTATCCCTTTTAAATGATAAAGAATATAAAGACTTTTCGTTCATTCATATAGCTGACAACAAGGATTTGAGTAATAACATAGAAGACTTGGATATTCTTGTTTGTTATGGCATCTCTCCTAATATTTTCAATCTGCGATCGGAAAAGTTAAAATGGATTCATATAGGAGCATCAGGAATAGAAGAAAATCTATTTAATGATGTTTTAAAAAGCAGGGTGATGATTACAAACTCTAAAGGGATTAATTCTAAGCCTGTAGCTGAATTTATAATGGCCCAGATACTATATTTTTCAAAAAGGTTTAAGGAATGCACAGAGTTCAAAGCAAGCAGAGTGTGGAATCAGTGGGATTTAGCAAAGCAAACCACACAACTCTCTGAATCAACCTTAGGAATTATAGGTTATGGTGAAATAGGAAAAGAGCTATCAAAACTCGCAAAACCATTTGGGATGAGAGTCCTTGCAACTCGAAGGCTTCAAAAAAAAGTTGAACGTAAAAAGTTGGTAGATGCGTTGATGCCCACATCGCATATTGAGACGATTCTCAAAGAAAGTGATTATATAGCCATAGCGTGCCCGCTGACTCCCCTAACTGAGAATCTTATTAATAAAAAATCATTTTCTTTAATGAAAAATAATGCAATACTAATAAATACATCAAGAGGTAAAGTAATAAATGAAAAGGATTTTATCTCAGCCTTAAGCGCAAATCAAATAAGAGGGGCGGCCCTTGATGTATATTCTCAGGAGCCACTGAATCCAAAAAGTGAGCTATTTAATTTAGATAATGTTTTTTTATCTCCGCATATATCAGGTAATTTTTCGAGTTATCAGGAAAATATGATAAAGCAGTTTGGTGATATGCTTATTAAATTCATAAATAATAAATCGATAAAAAATAGAGTGTGTAAAAAGAGATTATACTAGCGATGCGTGAACTTTACCCAGAGATTAAACCATATAATACATTTAGATTAAAAGTTTCTGATTTACATGAAATATTTGTTGAGGAATCAGGAAATCCAAATGGGAAACCAGTTATTTTTCTTCATGGTGGCCCTGGTGGTGGCATTGAGCCTGTTTACAGACAGTATTTTAATCCAAGTAAGTGGAGAATTATAATACTAGATCAGAGGGGATGTGGTCAAAGTACTCCACACGCAGAATTGAAAGATAATACCACATGGGATTTAGTTGAGGATATTGAAAAGATAAGAAAGAAACTTGCTATTGATTCCTGGACTGTATTCGGTGGGAGCTGGGGTTCAACCTTGTCTCTGTCTTACTCAATTACTCATCCGGAAAGATGCAACGCACTAATACTACGAGGAATTTTTCTATTAAGAAAAAAGGAAATTGATTGGTTCTACCAGGAGGGATGCAGCAATATATATCCAGATGCATGGGAAAAATATATTAAACCTATTCCAGTGGATGAGCGAAAGGATATGGTCTCTGCTTACTACAAAAGATTAACCTCTGATGATAGAGATACTCGCATTGAAGCAGCAAGGGCCTGGTCAATATGGGAAGCATCTACCAGTAAGCTGATTCAAAGTGAAAAATCATTACATTCGTTTGATGATGAAAAAGTTGCAGAGGCCTTTGCAAGGATAGAGTGCCACTACTTTACAAATAGTGGTTTTTTTGAAACTGACAATTGGCTCATTGAAAATGCATATAAGATAAAGGATATCCCAATAGATATAGTACAAGGTCGATATGATGTAGTGTGCCCTATGGTATCTGCATGGGAACTTTACAAAGCGCTCCCAAGCTCTAATTTTTATTTAATACAAGATTCAGGTCACTCAATGACAGAGACAGGCATTATGAGCAAGCTGATTGAACTAACAGATAGCTATATTGATGGTTAAAAAGCATTTTTTAAGTATTCTAAGGTGGGGGCTTCGGCTGCATGGATCAGC
>CAYNPP010000213.1:0-2707 GCA_964399095.1 uncultured bacterium
TATTTATAATAATACCAAAAATAATAAAATAGAAAACTCTTATATATCATTACTTATATCAAACAACCCGAAATCAAAGGCAGTAAAGTTTGCTAAAGCAAATAATATAGATATCTTTATTTTAAATAAAGTCAGATTTCCTAATTATGGTGATTACATCACAAAACTCAATGAAATTTTATTGGAGTCTAACCCTTCACTTATTGTTTTAGCAGGATATATGAAATTAATTCCTAAAGAGACTGCTAAAGCATATAATGGTAAAATTATTAATATTCATCCAGGGAAATTGCCTGAATTTGGGGGAAAGGGAATGTATGGAATGAATGTTCATAAAGCTACTATAGATAGTGGCAAAAAGAGTACTGCAATAACAATACATTATGTCAATGAAGTGTATGATGAGGGAATGATAATACTAGAAAAAATGATTAGAATTGAAGATGATGACACTCCTGATTCATTAGCTAGAAGAGTTCTTACTTTTGAGCATCAAATATATTCTAAAGTAATTAATAAATTATTAAATGGGAAAAATTCAAATGATTAAAAGAGCGTTGTTTAGTGTATGGGATAAAACTGGGATAGTTGAACTTGCTGAGTTTTTATCGTCACATAATATTGAGATTCTATCTACGGGTGGGACAAAATCTCTTCTAGAGAAGAGTGGAATTGAAGTGAAATCAGTATCTGATCTAACCGGCTTTGGATCGATAATGGATGGTAGAGTTAAGACTCTACATCCTAAAGTGTTTGGTGGTATTCTTGCAGATAGAGGGGATGACAAACATTTACATGATTTAAAAGATATTGATGCCCTTGAAATTGATCTTGTTGTTGTTAATTTGTATCCATTCGTCAAAGAAGCAATCGACAAGAAGCTGTCACTAGAAAAAGCGATTGAATTTATTGATATAGGTGGCCCGTCAATGATAAGGGCTGCAGCAAAAAATAACAAAAGTGTCATACCAATTTGCGATCCAAAAGATTATAAGTTATTCATGGATGATTATTCTTCTTGTGATGGGATATTTTCTGCAGATATTAAGTTGAAGTATGCAGCTAAGGTTTTTGAGATTACTTCTCAATATGATTCTGATATATTTATGTATCTATCATCACTAAAAGAAAATAATAAAAAGTTACCTAGCGATTTAATCATTAGTATGTCTAAAAGTAATGATTTAAGGTATGGAGAAAATCCTCATCAATCAGCAGCTTTTTATAAAAATAGTGGTGTTGAAAGTTCATGGGAACAAATTCAAGGGAAGCAACTATCTTACAATAATTACAATGATATAGAATCAGCATTTTCAATTGTGAGTGATTTTAAAAGGAGTTCATGTAGTATAATTAAACATGCAAATCCATGTGGCTTTGCAGTTGGGGAAAATCTGATAGATGCATATACACAAGCAGTTAGCTGTGATCCAGTAAGCTACTTTGGAGGAATAGTTGGATTTAATTCAGAAGTTGATTCTCATTTGGCAAAAATACTTATTGATCCATTTTAAGAATGTATAGTTGCTCCAAAATTTACTACTGAAAGTTTGGAGATATTTAAAAGCAAAAAAAATCTAAGAATCATAGAGATAAAAAATAATTTTTCCTTATCTAACTATTCAATGAAAAATGCATTAGGGGGTTTTTTACTTCAAGAAAGAGATAGAAAAATAATTGATATTAATTCATTAGATGTTGTTACGGATGCATTTCCTGATTCAAATGCTTTAAATGCGATGCAAATTGGATGGAAACTGGTAAAATATGTTAAATCAAATGCAATTGTTTTTGCCAATGACCATCAATTACTTTCTGTAGGTGCAGGTCAAATGTCAAGAGTGGATTCTGTGAAAAATGCAATTAGGAAAATAAAAGAAACTGGCTTAACTTTAGATAGCTCCATTATGGCCTCTGATGCTTTTTTTCCATTTTCGGATTGCTTAGATTTGGCACATGAAGTAGGAATAAAATCTATAATTCAACCTGGTGGTTCTCTTAAAGATCAAGAAGTTATTAATAGAGCAAATGAATTAGGACTTTCAATGGTCTTTACTAAAGTTAGACACTTCTATCATTAAGGATTTTATGTCAAATTATTCAATATCTTCTTTCAGAAACATGTTATCAGGAGATATCGCAATAGATTTAGGAACTGCAAATACTCTAATATGGATGAAAAATCAAGAGGTTGTTCTTAATGAACCTTCTATTGTCGCAAGGGATAAAATATCAAACAAAATTATTGCCGTTGGAAAGGAAGCCAAAGAAATGCTTGGTAGGACTCATAGTGGAATAGAAACGATTAGACCTCTTAAAGATGGTGTGATAGCTGACTATAAGATGGCAGATGCAATGATAAGAGGTTTTATTAGAAAATTAAATATGAGTAGAATCGCAAGACCTCGTATAGTAATTTGTATACCATCAGGAAGAACAGATGTTGAACAACGTGCTGTCAAAGAATCTGCTGAGCATGCAAACGCAAGTGAAGTTTTTTTGATTGAAGAGCCGATGGCAGCAGCTATTGGCATTGGAATTGAAGTGAACCAACCAAAAGGTAGTATGGTAGTTGATATTGGTGGTGGAACAACTGAAATAGCTGTGATTGCACTATCAGGTATAGTTTGTGATAAATCAATAAAAGTTGCTGGAGATGTATTAACAAATGATATTGCATACTATATGAGAACTAAACATAATTTAT
>CAYNPP010000214.1:0-2701 GCA_964399095.1 uncultured bacterium
TACTCTCGATTCAAATATGCCGACCGCGCGGGCGCTTGTACCGGTCGTAATTCTCTACCAAGAACGTCTCATATAACAGGAGGCCTCCCGGCCTGATCGCTTTTATGAGGTTCGGAAATAAGGGACGGTACAGGTAAAGAGTAACGAGTACGATGTCGTAGCTGTTGACGCCTAGTCCCGGTGGCTGGAGAGGGTCCGTTTCAAGGTCCATCACCTGGATAGAGATCGTTTTTTGTTGATGGGTCCGGGCCGCGGCCTTGATTGCCTCAAGTGCTTCCGCGCTTTGGTCTATGGCGTGTACTGTAAGCCCATGAGATGCAAGATAAAGAGCATGCCGGCCTGTACCGGCCGCGACGTCCAGTGCCTGGCCTCCAGGTAACATGGGCAGACATTCTTGGACGAATGTGCTGGGGGATCGTTCCATCATTAATGAATCGTATTGTGGGTTCAGTGTCTGTTTACGGGAGGGGTCCGTCTGATAAAAACCCTTGAATCACGTTTGCTGTCAGACGCGAGACGTTGTTGTCGTAGTTATTGTGGGAGAGGCTCCCACACCATGCCATCGAGCTTGCCGAAAAGACCGCGCCGTCGTTGGGTGTTTTGAAATATACAATGTCCGCCCGAATGAAGGGGTTCTGATCCCCCGTTCCCCCGGCGGCGAAATAGCCTCGTGCGTTAAATGTTGATTCCTCCGAAACAGATACGAATATATCGTTGTGGCCTTCGGAGTGTGCAAGGAGAAAAGCGTTATGCGGGGTTCCCAACTCAAGATCATACCTATCGAGTTCTAGGCCGGCGGCGCCCCCTCCAACGAGGCCGAAGTTCCCGATAGGCTCGTCCTTCCCTATACCTTCAAACATCCAGCTGCACTCGGGTAATTGACTATCGGGCGCCCGACGGTAGTAACTCGAGGCCGTGAGGCCAAAGGAAGTGAAACTGACGCCGGTTAATTTACTCATGTTCCGGCCCCTTACGCGCCATAGTCCACCGTGTTTGCCATCGAACGCATTACAATACTCGCCAGGGCTGATTGTCCATGCGCGGGTACCATTGTCGCCTTTGCGGACTTCTATGATGGCGGGATTGTCAGGGTGAAAGACGGTGCACCAGTAAAAGCCGTTTGCGGCGAGGTACAACCAACGACCGCCTTGGTGTTGGTAAGCCTCATACGCATCTAACATTTCCTCGGAACAGTATTCCGGGTGATGACAGGTCAATACGACACGATACTGACTGAGTAGCTCTGTCCCTTCTAGCTGCAAGTCCTCGTCCGTGTGCACGTCAAAGTCAAATTTCATAGCTTCTAGCCAATCAATCAGGTGTAGGTCGGCATTTAGTTGCCATACAGTGGGGGAAAGTACATGTGAGTATTTTGGCCGCATGTTCAGAATAGGGCGGAGACGGGAAGAGGTCTGTACACCCCAGCCGTCACTATGCACGGCGTAGGTGCCGTACCCGTACCCGTCCTTTTCTTGAAGTAACAAATCCCCGGGTTGCATCAGGGGTACACGCCCTGTCAGAAGTTGAGCGACCTGAGAATCGGCACTCAGATTTTCGTTCGCGTAGGCCATATAGCTTGCCGTTGGAACGATAACGGCGATTTTTGCGGACGGTGTTCCGACTGGCGGTCTCACGAAGAACGGGACATAGTCTTCCTTCTCAGCGCTCGTCTTTCCTTCTAGGCGTAAGCGTGCCGCATACACACCACTCTTCATAGATTTCGGTATAGTCAATTCGAAATCTACTAACCAGCGCGCATCGTCTACCGCGTCGTCGTGAAAATGGATAGCGCCGTACTCTCCGGGTGCTGCTCGGAAACTCATGTGATCGGACGTCCAGTTGTGACCGGGCATCCCGCGGTATGGTAAATTAATCCCGTGACCGTGTAGGCCGTTTAAAGAGTCGTCTAATACCTGAGTGGAGGCGGCATTCGGAACGATGTTAGCTCCGAAATCCAATGAGGTGGTAACGGCCGGGCGTAGGTCTGTTGGCAGGGGGCGTGGCCCGCGCAGAACTCGCTCTATCTCCTCCCGTTGTAGGGTTCTGTGTGCAATGGTAGGTCGTTCAATTCGGCCGTTGAACTTGGCCCCGTGTTCGGGGATTTCCAAGGGTGAGTCCAAGTGGCGGAAGTGGCCTCCAAAAATGTAGCGGCCGGACCGTGGCACTCTAGTGGCCGCGGCGATCAGTAGTGGGCAGTCATTGACGGGTGGTGTCTGGGGAGAACTTTGCGCTTCAATTTGGGCGGAGGTTTCTTCCGTCGGATGGACCAGCCGCATCCCATGCCCGCCGTTGGTGCCGGTCACGATAGGGTCTTGGAACAGTTGTACTTCGCCGGTAACCGCATCAAACGTGGCGGCTATTAAATACCACACTTTCCGGAACATGGGTTTGCCCGAGGGAAATCGACGGACCCGATCCTTTCCAAACCCCATCCAAAGGGCGGCACAACCGTTCTCATCGAGAAATAGGCCATACCCCTTCTCTTCGAGTAAGGACCATTTCGTTATTATACCCTGTACGCCTTTATCCGGTGTTGTAGGAAAGACCAATGCCAGGAGTGTAAAACTACTTACGTTGAAGCGATTGTCGTGAGGAATATAAATGTAGGAGCCGGCGTGAACGGGTTGATGCCGCCCTGGATACTCGCCGTCGACCGACGATTGCACTTCCTCTTCTTTGTACCCTGGGCCAGCAGGGTTCG
>CAYNPP010000215.1:0-2701 GCA_964399095.1 uncultured bacterium
CATTGATGACCTTGCCTGATCTCCTGTGGATGGATACGTGAAATCAATGGGGCTAAATGATGAAATGAATACAGAATAAGCTTCACCTGGGCACATCTCTGTCATTGTCATAACACCGAATGATGGAACATAGTAGCCTCCATTATCATCACTTACAAGTAGAATATCATCTGCAATTGACGATAGGGCCTCATCTGTCGCCATACACTCTGATGGGAAGTATGGAATTAGATTTAACATATAGCTCTCCAAGGTTACCGGAGAAAGTGCTGGATCTAGAGGAATACCTTCCATTGTTAATTCTTGTGAATCACTTCCAACAATAAAAGTGTTTAATCCCATATCATAGCTCACATCACCTATACTATTAACTCCAAACTCTGGAACATAGTATCCTGATGCATCATTGTAAGATAATAGAACGTCAACTCCTTCGAGACAACTCTCTACACCGGCATTCTCAAGTTCAACATTGAATGACATTGAATTCATCATATATGGCATAAGATTAATTGACTGTTCTACAGAGAATATAGGTGTCAATAATGATACTGTATTAAACAAGCCAGATGTAAATGTCCCTTCTCCAACGCTAAACTCTGCCTCTGCCATGTATACTGCATTTTCTTCAGCTTTCCAAACCATGAAAACAATCTCATTATCTTCAACAGCTCCATTTAATGTAGGGCCATTAAACTCAGAAAGATCGATTGACATAACAGCTGCTATCTCTACTTGATCTTCCATATATACTGCCGAACCAACTAACACCTCTCCATACTGAGGAGTATCTGGGAAATCTATAGTTTCAAGGACACCATTCATATCAAAGACACCAATCTCATCTCCAACATCTAATCCTTCTACTTCCTGTATAATTATCAATGATGATTCACCAGTATTATTTGGTAAGTCAGTGAAATATTGTGGTTCAGGATCTTCTCCACCATCATCTCCGCCTGAATCGTCACCTTCAAACCAACAATCACTAGTACTTGCATCTAACGCTTCTCCCGCAGTATTTGAAATTACAACACCATCAAAACAAATTTCAGTATCGAAGCTACTTGCATCAAAAAATACCGTTATTAATACTCCCTCACCTGGAGGAATAGTTCCACCAGTTAAAGAAAAACCTAGGACAGTAGTTGAGGATGTACTTACTGTAAACCCATTAGATGAGGCAGAACCACCAGATGCACCAGTAATATCGATGCCATCTAATGTGAACTGGAACCCTGCTACAGACTCACTATTAGTCATGTAGACATTTAGTGTTCCATTATCAATATCTACACTATCAAAATCAAGTGATACATCACCATCTCCACCACCATCATCTCCACCATCATCTCCACCATCATCTCCACCATCATCTCCACCATCATCAGAGGTGCCTCCATCGTCAAACCCAACACTTAGAGCCTCTCCACTTGATGAAGAGAATATAAAGTTAGATAGACACTCAGCATACACATCACCATCCAGATAAACAAGAGTTCCTTCTCCAGAAGAAACCGTGCTTCCAGTAAATGAAAAACCTAGAACAGTCGAGCCACTAGTTGAAATAGTAAATCCTGCAGCTTCAGCATCTCCTCCGCTTGCACCTGTAACGCATCCATTATGGTCAAACTGGAATCCAGCGATATCCTCTGAGCTCTGATATGTTAATCCTATCGGATTACTATCATCTAGACCTAGGCATACCTCTACACCATCACACCCATCGGATCCACCGTCATCACCACCATCATCACCACCATCATCAGCTACACCATCAACGGTAAAATCACCACAATCTGTATTTCCTTCCATTTGATTACCTAGAGGGTCTGATAAAATTAGACTCTCTATGCATGCCTGTGCATCACCATCGCCTGTGGGAGCGACATCTAAAGTCACAACAGATCCAGTGCCTGGAGTAATAACATCTCCAGTTAAGCTAAATAACAGAACTGTACTTCCATTTGTTGATAGTTGGAAGCCGTTAGTCCTATCAGTGGTATTTGCGCCAACGATGTCACCAATATCTGGGCTAAATGTAAAATTGAATTGGAACCCAGCAACGGGGTCTTCATTTGACATACTAATATCAAATGTCACATTATCACCTGAAGAGGATTCGTTGGAAACAAACATATCTACTTCGCTTGGCTCAGGGAAAGCTGTTGCACACGCTGTATTTGATAGAACGGATTCACCATCATCATAAACAGCAGATACTTCATAACAATACTCAACATTAACAGCAACAGAAAAATCTGTATAGTTTGTGGATGTTGTAGTCGCAATCACCTGACCATCTCTATATATTTTATATTCAATAAAATCTCTTTGACTAAATGGAATAAACCTATCTCTTAAATCATCAAGGGAGTAGGTTGGACGATTTATACTATTCTCATTACTCTCAGCTATTTCACCATCTCTACATTCATCATAGTAATCATCACAGCAATCTCCATAATACTCGCATTGATCATCGCACCAGCAGGTGTCAGAAGAACTTCCGCAGTTACCTACACATGAACCACTTCCACCTCCACCTGTTGTTCCACCTGTTGTTCCACCATTGTCACCAGGGCATTCACAGCCTGAGCAATCCCAGTAGTATACAGATTCAAGTGTTGAGCAGTCTATTCCATACTCTGCCCACGCGGTATCACAGCACTCAGAACCATAATTGGTCCAGTCATACTCG
>CAYNPP010000216.1:0-2684 GCA_964399095.1 uncultured bacterium
GTATAGCAGCATTACAAAAGGCTTTTGAACCAGGAAATACAAAAATTTGCGAACGACGGAGAGGTCTACTTCCATGAAGTGGTTTAACGAATTACTTTATTCCGGATCAAATAGTCTAGGTTATGCCCAAAGATTCAGAGTTGATGAAGTTATTCAAGAAACTAAAACTAAGCACCAGCACGTATTGATTTTCGAGACTTCGTATTTTGGACGTGTACTTGTGATTGACGGGGTAGTACAAACAACAGAAAAAGATGAGTTTTCTTATCATGAGATGCTTGCACATGTTCCTATCTTCGCTCATGGCGAAGTACGTAAAGTTTTGATTATCGGTGGAGGCGACGGAGGCATTCTTAAACAAGTACTGCGTCATAGCAGCATAGTTCACGCCACAATTGTAGAAATTGATGAAAAAGTTGTTGAGCTCTGTGCAAAATACCTTCCAAATATTAGCGATGGTGCGTTTAATGATAGCAGAACAAGTCTAGTTATAGACGATGGCTTTTCTTATTTGGCTAAAAATAAGAATTTATACGATGTGATAATAGTTGACTCTACTGACCCGATTGGACCAGGTGAGGTGTTATTTACAGAGCAATTTTACAATTATTGTCACTCAAGTTTAAGTGAAAAGGGCATACTCGTAAGTCAAAACGGGGTCCCGTTTACCCAAGAAAACGAATTAGTTAACTCTCATAGGCGCTTACAAGGTAATTTTAAGGATACAACGTTTTATCTAACAGTGGTTCCATCATATATTGGCGGTTTCATGGCACTTGGCTGGGCCAGTGATTTTGAACCACATCGTAGGGTTTCTGCTGACGATTTATTGGACCGGTTTAACAAATCAGGCATTATTACTCACTATTATAATTCGACCGTTCATCAATCATCTTTTGTACTTCCTCCATTTATTTCTAGAATGATACAATAAATAATACATTCTATAACTTTTCAGAATTGTCTGAAGTTCTCGGTAAAAAACTTTTGAGAAACGTTAACAACTATTAAGTCTTAATCTATCGAATATCTTAACTTCCGCCAAAACTCTCCAGAAGGCTTCCCGATATCAAGAACCATCCGTCTACAAGGACAAAGAACACGATCTTAAACGGTAAAGCTATTATAATTGGTGGAAGCATCATCATTCCCATAGACATCAGGACTGAAGCAACAACCATATCAATGACAAGAAAAGGAACAAAAACTAAGAAACCTATCTCAAAAGCTCTGCGGAGTTCACTTATCATAAATGCTGGGATTAGAGATTTTAGCGGAATATCAGCTGGATCTTCGATCAAGCCTTCACCAGCAGCATCTAGAAAAAGCTTAAGGTCCTGTTCCCTTACATGTTTTCTCATAAATTTATGAACGGGAAGAGTACTTTTAGCAAAGGCTTCTTTCTCTTCTATTTCACCGTCTATGTATGGGCGGACGCCTTGATCCCATGATTCTTGAAGGATGGGCATCATTACAAAAATTGTAAGGAATAAGGCCAGGCTTACAATTACCTGATTGGGCGGGGTCTGTTGAGTCCCCATTGCGGTTCTGAGGAAAGACAATACAACAACTATTCGTGTAAAAGAGGTTACCATTACTAGTATTGATGGAGCCAAACTTAGAACAGTAATCAGCAGGAATAGCTGAATTATACGTCCCGTGGAGCTAGGTCCGTCACCCAAATCTAGTGAAAAACTCTGTGCTAAAGCAGGCTGAGAAAGTAGAGTAGCTACAATCGTAATTGATATTAATTTAATAGATTGCCGTGTAAACCATAAGGTGAAATTCATTGATCTTCAGCCCGCCAGTTGTTGTGGGTTGTCAATTGCATTCAAGAATGGTGGTTTGCTTGATATTTCCCTCGGTATATTATTTTGGTTAATATCACGCTCTATCACCTGTTCACTGCTAGTTCCGATTAATAGCAGATGTTCGCAGTTATCTCTTCTTATCAATACAATCCTACGCTTTGGGTCCAAAGACATAGTTTCAATAATTGAGAGCCTTTTTGACTTGCCTCTTACCATAGGACCACGATTCCCTAAACCTGCCCGTTTAGCTATAATCGCAAAACCACCAATCAAACCAAGAACAAATAATAAAGCTAATAAGAACTTAAGGTAGTTGATCGTTTCTAGTTCCATAATTTAAATACCCATTATTTGTACGTTAAAGCTAGTCTTGGTGGTAGACTAATCGGTGTTAGCCATGGTCAATGTTTCTAAATTGCAAACTATCGAACTGGTATCATCCGTTTATAAAAATTTTTAATTTAGATCTTCATTCTTTGATACATTTTCTGCGTCTTCAATTTCAATAAAGCCAGCATTCGCTTTGTATACATAAGACAAAATTTCGGCGACCGCTGCGAAAGCCTCAATTGGTATTTCGCTTTCCACATCTATTGCCGTAAGTACTTCGGCAAGGTCCGCGTCTTCGCGCACCTTGATATCGTTAGTCCATGCGATTTCTAATATTTGTTCCGCAAAAGTACCTTTTCCACTTGCCACAACGCGAGGCAAATTACCCGCTTGGCTCTCATCAATCAGTGCGGCAGCTTTTTTAATTGTCTCAAGTTTGTTGGCAATCGGATGGTCGCCTTCTTTACCCAGAATGCGTGCGAAGCCTTCTTCTTTAGTCTTTGACACAAAATTTACCACCAAAAAGTTTATATTTGTTTTGAT
>CAYNPP010000217.1:0-2673 GCA_964399095.1 uncultured bacterium
ATTATTCTCGAAATGGTAATTTCAAATCAATTTTATAGAAATAAATAATTCAGTAAACGCTAACGGGATGATTGTTGGGATATCACTTCCCAAAGACAGTAAGACTGATGTCTCTGAACAATTAGATGAATTGGCTCTTTTATGCAGAACACTTGGGATATCTGTCATGGATACAAAACTTCAAAATGTAAGAAAGATTTACCCATCAACCTTTATAAGCAAAGAGATGGCACAGAGCTATGTAAATAAGGCACAAATGATGAATATAGGAAATATTATCATCAACTATGATATAACCCCATCACAGATGAAAAATCTTCAAAATATAGCGGGAAAAGATATTAGAATTCTTGATCGTAACGGTGTTATTATTGATATTTTTAATATCCACGCAAAATCAAACGAATCACAGAAGCAGGTTCTATTGGCTAAATACGAATATATATTACCTCGTTTGACAAAGCAATGGTCACATTTAGAGAGGCAAATGGGAGGCACCGGCACAAGAGGTGGTCCAGGTGAAAAGCAAATAGAGATTGATAGGAGATTGATACGGAATGAAATAGTAAAACTTAAGAAGGACCTAAAGAGAATAAATCTATCTAAAGAAGTTCAATCAAAAAGAAGATCAGGTGTTTTTACAATCTCCCTTGCTGGTTACACAAACGCTGGAAAGTCTACAATAATGAATCTTCTTACTGGCTCCAGTGTATACGCTAGAAATGAGCTATTTGCTACTCTTGATTCAACAACAAGGAATCTAAAGTTAGGGACAAAAGAAAAGGCGATTATAAGTGATACTATCGGATTTATACAGAAACTTCCTCATGAGCTGATTGCCTCATTTAGAACAACTCTATCTGATATTAAGTCCTCTGATTATATAATTAAAGTAATCGATGCGAGTTACGATAACTTTCCTATGCATATTACCACTATAGATGAGACAATGGAGAGCATTCAAGCAGCTGAAATTAATTCAATACTTTTATTTAATAAAGTAGATTTATTATCAAGTGATGTTCTAAAATCACTGATGAAGAGGTTCCCTTCTTCAATATTTATTTCGGCAAAAACAAAAATTGGCAGGGATTCCCTTATCACGCATATTGAGGATGTTATAACATCAAATCATACGACAAAAACACTTAAGCTTCCATATGAGCGTAAACATCTAATCAATGATGTTTATAAAAGTTTGGATGTATTAGATATAATTAATTATAATGAACATATATCAATTAAGGTTAGAGGCGGTATAGATAAAATAAACCGCATAGTTCAGGCAATTAATAAAGACACGTAAGCGAATGCATTCCAGATTACCTTTTAACTGGTATAGGGGGGTAACCTCTTCAATATCGCAAACTTCCTTCAACTTTTCAGTAAGGCCTGTTTTTGACATTGAAAGTCAGAAACCCATTATTGTAACTGAAAGTTCTGGAATATAAACACCCGCTTACGTAGATTTAATTTATTAAAACATTACAATAAAATAAAAATATTATCATGCATGATTACAAAATACTAGTCACTACCACAAACTCTAAAGAAGTTGCACAAAAAATTCAAAGAATAATCTTAGAGAATAGGTTGTCCCCTTGCATAAATGTCCTAGACAACATTCAGTCATCATATCTTTGGGAGGGTAAGGTGGCTACAGATAAAGAGATTATGCTGATTATCAAATCTACTAGTGAGAAAATTAAGGAAATAAAAGAAACTATCCTTGAACTTCACAACTATGATACACCAGAGATAATATCCATTAATTTTGATATTATGGATGACAGATACGCCAGATGGTTTAATGAATCTATAACAGATAGTACATGAAAAGAATCCTACTTATTCGACACGCTGACTCTAACTGGGAAGTCAAGGATAAAAAAGATTTTGATAGAGCTCTGTCAAAGAGAGGTAAAGAGGAGGCACATTTAATGGGCGATAGACTCTTTACTGATAAAATTGTCCCAGATATATTCTACTGCAGCTCAGCAAATAGAACTATGGATACATGCAGAATAATAATAAACAAATTGAGAATAGATATTGATATTATCTGCAGCCTTGATCTCTATTCAGATACATACAACTCTATAAAGGATATAATTTGTAAAGCGCCTAAGGAAAGCTCCTTTATTTCGATTATCGCTCATAACCCTCATATTCATAATATATATAACAGTATCTGCAGTAACTCAAGCCCACCTAAAAGGGAAATATTTAAGTTCCCAACGTGCGGAGCTATGCTAATAGAAAATGATGTGGATACATGGAAAGAATTTAATCTTTTAACTTCTATTATTGTGACTTTTGATGCACCAAATATAGATAATATCATATATAAATGAAATTATTTCTATTACTATTGTTTGGCTCATTAGCTGGTAATATATCAGAAGGATACACCCTTTTTTCTCCTCTACCTAGTCAGGTGCCCTCAAATGGCTATAACACATATCTTATAGATAATAATGAAGATATTATCAACCAATGGACGTATGACTGCAAGCCCGTAACTATAACCTATCTTCTTCCAGACAGCTCGCTTGTCGTGCCATGCTCCCAGGATTCAATTCAGGGACTTGGAAATAGTGAGATATCTGGTGGGAGGATATTAAAATTAACCTGGAGTGGTGAAGTTTTATGGGATGATATATTTGTTGACAC
>CAYNPP010000218.1:0-2628 GCA_964399095.1 uncultured bacterium
TCGGATAGGATATCCCTGTTGGAACAACCAAATCACTGTAACTCTGGGTTAGAGTGTTGTTATAATACTCATCAGAATCATTATCTATTCTGCTATTTGCATTTTCACCGTATATAAGATCTTGAGAACCTGCTCCTGAAAGGAATACTGAATATCCCTCCCCTGGAGTCATTCCACCTGCAGCATCAATGCTGTTCACTCCTAATGATGGAACATAGTACTGCCCCTGATCATTGGATATTAATAAAACAGATACATCATCAAATACCCCCTCAACCGATCGGTTCTCTGAAGGAAGATATGATATATTGTTCATCATATATGGTGCTAGCTCTATTGGAGTATCTAAATTAACAGGATAACCTTCAACAGTTATCTCTGAACCATTTGCCCCACTTATAAATACATAGTAACCCGATTCAAGTTCAGGAGAACCAATCTGATTAATACCGAATTCTGGTACGTAATACTCGTTCATATCATTATATGATAGAAGCACATCTGTGTCTCCAAATATTTGATTAAACTCATATGAATCAGTTATATCTACATTGAAAGATACATTATTCATCTGGTAGGCCTGGAGCTCAACAGTCTGCTCAATAGTATATATACATGTCCCATCATCCATGTTTGCTAGTGGATCATAGTTTAACCCTTCTGGGTCTGTGCATCCGTATACATAAGCATCAAGAACATCAATAACAGTAAGAACCTGACCATAAGTGCCATCACCCATGGAATAATTAGGTTCAGCTCCATGCTCAAAATCTTGATCTTGATCCCAAACTCTAATATCTATATCATTCCCTTCTACTGCACCATTTAGAATAGGACCACCAAAATCAGATAAATCAATGGACATTATTGCAACAAGCTCAAGCTGCTCACCTTGCCAAACTCCTGATGCAACCAGCACCTCACCATACTCAGCATCGGTGCAACCTTCATCTGGAATACAACTTTCAACAACACCATTCATGTCATAGAGCGCAACCTCATCACCAACATCTAGGCCAATAATATCCTGAACGATAATAAGAGAGCTTTCTCCCGTTTGATTTGGGAGATCAGTGAAATATTGGGTTTCTGTCTCACAACTTGATCCATCGCCACCACACTCGCCACATTCATCTAATTCAGCATCTCCGCCACATTCTCCTTCACAATCAACATCTACAATACAGTTACCATCACAATCATAGTTTTCTTCAGGATATACACAATCACCTGGCTCCATAAAGTTACAGGCATCTTCATCTTCACAATCTAATTGGATTTCTCCATAAACTATTGATAAACAATCATCTACAACTGCATCTAAAGCATCGCCACCTGATCCTGAAAGCACCAAGTCAATGATACACGCATCATCTGGGTTACCTTGAATTTCTAGAGTTGTAAGAACACCACTACCTGCTGGTATAACTGCTCCTGTAAATGAGAAACCAAGCACGGTAGTTGCACTGGTAGACACACTAAAAGCGGCCTCTTCAGCGGCACCACCGCTGGCTCCAACTACTGTCACACCATCCATATTAAATTGGAATCCTGCAATATCTGCATCACTGCTGTAATATATATCAACTGTGCTTAGTGAATACTCACATGAACCATCATTGAATACTGCATCTTGATCATAGTTATCGGCATTTTCATCTGTACAACCATAGAGCTCTTCCCAATCTGGCTCCCACTCACAGTTAGAGTTATCAAGGCAATAGTCACAGTATCCTATTACTGTATCTATAATCTCGCCATCCTCTCCATCGCAGTCACTTATACACTCATCAAGGTTTGTTATCCACTCACAGAACCCATAAACATCTTCATCTGGGTTTATCTCATCTAATCCTTCACAGTCTAATAAGCAAGCTGGAGGACCATCATCTGGAACATAATCAATTTCTATGCAATCACCAGTAGTAAACTCAATAGGCTGACCATCTGAATCAGATAAAACTACATCAGACAAGCACGCTTGATCTTCTATTGAAGCATATGCAAGGTAAACCAATGTATTCTCCCCTGCTGGGATAGTAGCCCCATCTAAAGAAAATCCTACTACAGTCCCTTCATCATTAGAAGAAATCATAAATCCAGCTTCCTCAGCGGCACCACCGCCAGCACCAAACAAATAAATTCCTGATACATTGAACTGGAATCCTGCAATTGGCTCTGGAGTATCAACAACAACAACCAACATACTGTCAAGATTCGTTAAACCTATATATGCAGGCGCTGGCGCTTCCTCATACACAATACCAAGACAGTCATCTACAACTGCATCTAAAGCATCGCCACTTGAACCTGATATAACTAAATCAACTATACATGCATCAGCTGCACTGCCTTCAACTTCTAGGACTGTCAATACACCACTACCTGCTGGTATAACTGCTCCTGTAAATGAGAAACCAAGCACGGTAGTTGCACTGGTAGACACACTAAAAGCGGCCTCTTCAGCGGCACCACCGCTGGCTCCCAGTACTGTCACACCATCCATATTAAATTGGAATCCTGCAATGTCTGCATCACTGTCGTATGTGATTTCTATGGAATAAGTCTCGCAACTTGATCCATCACCATTACACTCACCACAGTCATCGTATTCACCTACACAGTCAT
>CAYNPP010000219.1:0-2623 GCA_964399095.1 uncultured bacterium
ACTGTCACAAGATCCATCATTATCTGAATCATCATTTGCATCCTCTGGACAGTCATCTGCTACGTTACAAGCAGCATCACCATCATTGTTAGCACAAGGGGCTACATCTGCATCTGCAGGACCAGTAACACCAAGAGAGCTACCGTTGTCACCCGTTACAACGACATCTGCAACACTTATAGTTGCACCAGCAACCTCAGGATCAAACGTCAAACTAACAAGTGTGCCATCACCCGCTGGTAATGAAGCACCATTAAAATCAAAGCCAAGTACCATGCCAGTGGATGCACTAAATGAAATGCCATTAAATTCACCTGTAGCACCTGTTAGGGTTACTCCAGAAACATCAAACTGGAATCCATAGACATCAACATTACTACTATAGTTAACATCCGCTGAACCCTCTCCTGTTACGGATATTGATAATTCAACATCTCCTAGAGGGGTTTCATCACACTGGTCTGCTAGGCCATCACCATCATAGTCAAATGACTCAAGCACACAGTCACCACAAGAATCAACGAAGTGATCACCCGCTGGGATGCCTGCACAGTCAGCAGTTGGGGTACTAAATGTTGCTGTTGAGAAGCATCCATTAAATGGATCAAGGTCAGTGTCACATGCTCCTAGACCAACGTTCTCACCATTGTACACACCTGAAACAACAAACTCACTAATCGCGGCTGTTATTTCAGCGCCAGTACCAGTATACTCTCCAGAAAGAACAAGAACTGCGAGCAGCTGTCCATCCAAAGACTGTGGAAGAGTTGCTCCACTAAATGTTGCATCAAATCCAATAACTGTTCCACTTGAACCTGGTGCGCCCATCTGAGCTACAAGGCCACCCTGACCACCATTCATTAAATAATTTCCATCTATCGCTGCTACCACATCAACGATTCCAGGTGTTAAGCTGAAGTCAAACTGGTATCCATTAACTGGTAAAAGGTTAACCATTTCAACCATTAGAATACCATCAGCAACGCCATCACCTGTTAAGTCACCAAATGGACTTGCTGCAGCTGCAACTTCCTGATTTGCCAAGCTTGCATTAACCTGCAAGAATGCCTGATATGGTGGAAGAGTTTCTGCGCAAGCTGAATCAGAGGAATTACCTTCAGTTCCATCTGCGTGTACACCTGTTACAGTGTAGCAGTGTTCCGCAGAGTATGCAAGACCAAAGTCTCCATCTCCAGAATCAAGATATCCATTTGCAGGAGAGCTACCGATATATACACCATCTCTATAAACATTGTAGCTTGATGCGCCATCAGCAGGAGCCCAAGATAAGAATACCTCGTTCAATCCACCTGTTGCTGTGAGTCCATATATATCTAAACAAACAACATCATTTGAAGAGTCAGCGTCACATGATCCACAGGTATCTACATAGCTATCACCAAAACACTCACCCGCACAATCCATGTCACTGTTTTCACCATGTCCTGTATTTCCTTCAGAACACACACCACAATCATCTACAAAAGCAGAACCGAAGCAGTCACCATTACAATCCTGATCACTATTTTCATCATGTTCAGTATTACCACCAGAACACACACCACAATCATCTAGGTATGCTGATCCACCAAGATCTTCATTACAATCCTGAACAACTGCTATACTTAAATCGTGGTATACTTCACCATTGTGCCACGCTGGCACAGAGTAAACAGCGTCATACTCAGTTGCAGTAGACATATCAACTACTTTAAATACAGGCATTTGACCGTCTTGCATATAATCACATGTCCCTGTAGTTTCACATAATGAAACAGTACAAAGATCACCATCATAGCTTCCACCTGCAGCAGCACATTCTTCAGCTGTAATATTGTTAGTAATAATATCAGGGTCTGATCCCATTACAGGAACATCTGCATTACCAGTTCCCCAATTACGAAAACCAACAACTGTACCATCTGGAGTGTATGCAACAATTTTATCAGCAGGGTCAAGCTCTACATCTGAACCTGTCTCTAATTCTAAAGTAGCAGATGAGAAATTATAGAAAGCCTGTGTCTGAGATTGGATAGCTGTATCAAAGTCACAATCACAACCACAAACAAAGCAATCGTCTAGGACATTACCATCACAGTCACACTCCCCTGCGGCGATTCCAGAACCGCCACATTCACCACACTCATCTACAACAGATGAACCAACACACTCACCTGCACAGTCATCAACTAGGCCACTGAAACACACGCCATCACAACCAACATCTGGTCCTGTTCCACCGCAATCCTCATCGTCACGACCGCTGTCTGTGTCTGCTGGGTTATTAAGTCTGTACTCGGCTTCTGCTATATAATCTATATAAATATTTTTCTTTTCTCTGTTGATATCTCCACCGTTAGATGATCTGTCATCACAGGATTCATCAGATGCATCCACGCAGTCGGCCCATCCATCACATATATAATAGGAAGGTACACAGCCATCTGGAGACCAAGAAGTCCAATTTGACTCATCATCACCACAGTAGAATCCACCTGCATCGGCACAACTATCAGCCAATGAGGTCTCTTCTGGTTCACATTCACCTAGACATCCATCGTATGGAGCACCACCTTCAAGAACAATGCCGTCGCCATCTGATAGAGTCCATGAAACCTCACTC
>CAYNPP010000220.1:0-2612 GCA_964399095.1 uncultured bacterium
GAAAAGATTTAGATTTAAAAAATGAGAAAAAAAATAAATAAAAAACTATTAATAAAAGAACTAAAGTGACTTATCAATGCAGAAAAGGAGCACACAAAAAAATCACTAGAATCTAATTCTAAAAAAAAGGTAAGCAGAAAAATAGAAAATAAAGACGCTGATAGAATCTATGGTTATCAATTTACTGATTTTGATGTGACAGTTTTTAAAAAACCTAAAAAGAAATAGTTATATGTAAATTTGAAAAATGAACAGGAAGAATGTAAATTAAGTCCATGATGGGACTTCTTTCTTCATTAATCGCAGTGGTGTCTATTGCATCATTATTTGCAAATCCAGTTGATTACAATCTTGATTTATTATCTATCGTAGAATTTGATAATGATAATAACGATTATGGTGTCTCAGATGTTTGGGGATATACAGATGAGTTTGGAAATGAGTATGCAATAGTGGGATATAAATCAGGAACTTCAATTCTGGATGTTTCTACTAATCCAAACACTCCAATTGAAGTTGCAAATATCCCGGGCCCATCAAATGGCGACTATTACTATCACAGAGATTATAAAACTTTTGGTGACTACCTATACATTGTCAACGAAATGACGGGGCCTGATATTGGCATGCAAGTAATTGATCTGTCGCCACTTCCATTATCTACGCCAATTCAATTGAGCACCTATACAAATGTAGAGCAGTCACATAACCTATGGATTGATGAAAATGGGCTTGTATTCATTGAGCACCACTCTGGAGATAATATACACATTGCGAATTTAGGATTAATGCCAGAAAGTCCTGTGTATCAAGGGACCTTTGGAAATTTGGCACAGAATTGTCATGATATATTCACTAGAGATAACCTCGCATATGTTTCTGAAGGCTGGAGTTATCAGTATGGGATATATGATATAAGTGATTTGAATAATATAACGCTTGTTGCTTCTATAGCTCCACAAAACAGTGGGTACGCACATAATGCATGGCTCAATGATAGTGGCACTCATTTAATAACCACTGAAGAAACCGTAAATAAAACTATTAAAATATGGAATATTTCAAATTTTAATAATATTACGCTCTCTGGAGAATATCTTGGAGAAAATGGCCTGGCTCATAACGTGCATGTCAAAAATGATCTTGTTTATATTTCTCATTATTCTGTGGGCATTAAAATTATTGATATATTTAATCCTGAAGATCCAATTGAAGTAGCTGCGTACGATACATACCCTCAGGGTGATGGCTCTGCTTTTGTTGGCTGCTGGGGAGCATATCCATTTACTGGAAATAATATGATATTTGCAAGCGACATGCAAAATGGTCTTTATATATTTGATTTTCAGCCAAGCTACGCAGGATGGATTGGAGGCACTATCTATCTTGATTCAGGAAATACTCTTCCAAACACAATGCTTAAATCACAACTAAATAACAGTGAGTACCACTCAGATCAAAATGGAGATTTTTATTTTGGATTTCCACATGGATCACACGAATTTGAGGTCCACTATCTAGAGGAAATTATTGATACCGTCACCTTAGAAATTTTTCCAAGGGAAATTACATTCTCAGATATAGTAGTTAATCAGGAAACCATAGATGGAGATGTTAATTTTGATAATAGCCTAGATGTGCTAGATGTGGTGACTATTGTAAATTTTGTTTTGGGAATAGAAGTTCCAACATCACAGCAATCTTTTGCTGCTGATATGAACGATGATTCTATGATTAATGTCCAGGATATTATACTATTGGTAAATCAAATTTTATCATAAAACTAAAATAACTATTTTTCTAAACCCCAGGCCTCTAAATAAAAAGTTTTTTCTATTTTATTTTCAACTTCATCTGGGAGAGACGGAAAAAAATTGATTCCAGTAGTAGATTCAATCATATCAATGGAGACTGCATACTCTTCAAGGGAGCCAGACCCTCTTTTATTTTCAAGTAAAAATCCAATTCCCTTGGTACTAGACTCTGAGTAGCATAGAACTACTTTATAATAGTATTCAGGAACGGAAACTGAGTTTAATCCTATTGACTTTGAGATTTTATTATTTAATACTCCGGCGGTAACTACATATATTTCATCATTTTCAACTGCCCACTCTCTAATTTTTGATTCTAGTTTTTTCCATATTCCTCTATTAAAGGAAGGGTGCTGTGGGCTCATATTACTCATGTAAAAAGTTTCACTCATCGCAGTCTTAGAAATTTTCATATCAGCTGCGGGACATAGATGTCCTCTATCGTACCCCGACCCCTTATAGTCAGATAGCTCAGCAGAATTCGTAGAAACACTGGGGTCTGTTCTGAAGCTATCCTTGCGTTTAACGAATCCAGAATCTATCATGGTTTTAGTTAGTTTGTAGGCAACCCAATCTGCCTGCTCATGATGTTCGTTATAAGATAAAGAGTAGTAGCTGTGCTTGATTATTTGGTTGTTTGATACAGATGATGGTATCTCAATTTGAGCAAATATGCTCTGGACTAAAACTAAAATTATGATAAATCTATTTATAATAAGATATTTCAACTATTCATTAAGGAGATGATTTATCAATAATTTCAAAAATTTCTTCATCAGATAAAGTACTTTCATCTTC
>CAYNPP010000221.1:0-2606 GCA_964399095.1 uncultured bacterium
GAGTTAATCCAGAGCGTATTAAGACTATTTCCTACGGAAAGGAACGCCCCGTGGCGCTAGGTTCAACTGATGCAGCGTGGAAACAGAATCGTCGCGGCGTAACCAAGGTTGCCAGCGCTGGTAGCTAATACTGCGGAAGTAGAGCCAAGTGCGTTCTGATGGCGCTTGCCCGACGGTTACGACTGAAACCGGGTAAGCGCCATAATTCTGCCCTGAATATGTCCAATGTTTGCAATCTCGCGACATCTAGATTTATGGATTGTACGGATTGAGAAAGGCTGGACTTTTATGACCCAAAAGTGTTTCCGATATTTGTTGGCTGTTGCCGCTTTGTCTATTCTATTCGCCAGTTGTGATGTTGCTAGCCAGGATCTAGGACGACTAATTGACCAGATGGAACGAATGCGACGGGATATTGACACGATTAACCTCCGCATATCTGGTGGAAAATTGCCGCCGGTAACTGCATCTAAGCCCATTGGTGGATTGATGCCTAAGCATACTGGTACTAGATTGATGACCCGAATGGACTCACTCGAGCAGGAGTTAAGAACCAGCACAGGTAAGCAAGAAAATATCAATCACCAACTTCAGTTGTTATCGGAACGCCTGGATAAGCTGGTTGGTGATATCGATTATCGTTTCCGTGTCATTGAAGAGCGGCAATCAGGTCTGCAGGCTTCGGGAGTGGTGGCGAAAACTCATCCTACTCCTCCCGCCCGAGTGCCTGCGGCCAAGGCTGTGTCAAAGGAGCCAATTTCTGGAGCACAGCCTGGAACGCTGGGTACTATTTCCCAAAATGTTATCGATGAAGTTAAAGACACCCAAGGGCGAAATAACACTGTTGCATCCATCTCCGAGCAGGCTAAAAAATCTATTCCGACCCCAGTGCTGCCGAATGGCACACCAAAGGAACAATACACATATGCCCTTAATTTGTTGCGACAGACTAACTATGATCAGGCGGAAATTGCTCTCAAGCAGTTTATAGAGATGCACAGCACGGGCTCTTTAGCTGGTAATGCGAGATATTGGTTAGGAGAGACTTATTATGTTCGTGCCGATTATCAAACGGCGGCGCAGGTTTTTTTCGAGGCTTTTCAGAATAGTCCAAAAGGCACTAAAGCTCCAGACTTGTTGCTAAAACTCGGTATGTCTCTGGCTCGGTTGGGCAAAAAGAACGAGGCGTGTGCCACCTTTGATAAGGTCGAATCCGATTTTGCTACATCTATTCCCCGTATCAAGTCTGCTTTATCACGCCAACGTCAGCAAAGTAGGTGTCCGTAATCGTCTTAGATGAGTATCTTAGCACCAGCGACTTTGCGCGTCGTATGGAAGCTCTGGGCCCTTTTGAGCCCAGCCCACATCTTGCAGTTGCTGTTTCTGGTGGGGGTGACAGTATGGGGCTCGTGATCTTAGCAAATAGGTGGGCGCGCCAAAGGGGTGGACAAGTAACAGCCCTCACTATCGATCACGGTCTTCGAAAAGGGGCGGCCAAAGAGGCAGCAAAAGTTGGCAAGTGGCTAGCGAAATACAGCATTAAGCATGTGATACTTCGGTGGCGTGGTGATAAACCCATAACGGGCATTCAAGAAGCGGCGCGCAACGCGCGTTACCGTTTGATGGATCAATGGTGCCAAAACAACCATATTTTACACCTTTTACTTGCCCATACTTTGGACGATCAAGCGGAAACACTGCTTATGCGTCTTCAGCGTGGGAGTGGTCTGGACGGTTTAGCAGCCATGAGCGTTCAGAGGGAACTTACCCATTGTCGTTTGCTGCGGCCCATACTTGACTATTCGCGAAATGCATTGCGGGAATTTCTTAACTATCAAGGACAGGGCTGGTTGGAAGACCCATCCAACAGTGATGCGAGATTCTTCCGTACTCGTATGAGAAGTCTACTCGGCAAGGAGGGGCTATGTGCGGTAGAGCTTGCAGAAACTACCAAACATTATGGCCGAGCGCGCAAAGTTTTGGAGAGAGAGACTGATAAAGTTTTGGCGGTGGGAGGATGCTTTTTTTCGGGTGGCTATGCACAGATGGAAAAATCAGTCCTGAAGAATGCTCCCAAAGAAATAGCGTTAAGGGTAATCGCGCGGCTCATTGCTGCTGTAGGAGGCCTTATCTATTTACCTCCGCAGGCAGCAGTAGAACGCTTATATATTGGATTACTGTTAGGGTCGGTTAAGACACTCACACTTGGTCGATGCCAGTTACGTAATTTGGGCGCACATGTCGGCGTGTATCGGGAGCGCAGAAATCTACCAGAGCCATTGATATTTCAATCAGGTCTCTCAGTCATTTGGGATGGACGCTTTGAGGTCGATTTCGGTGAAGCACCGGCAGAAAGTCTAGGTTGCTTATTTCTCCACAATCTAAATATACGCGACTGGAGCCCGCCTAAAATTGAAAACCCCAATTTATGCTCTCTGCGGCCTATGCCAGTACCAGCACTCACTGGCTTGCCGGCACTTTACGATGATAGAGGAATTTTCAGCGTGCCGCACATAGATTACTATCGTTCCGGCCAAAGGCTGAAAGATAACCAGGGAACGGGAATAAGGAAGGTGCGCTTCCGGCCCTTTCGGTCCGCTTCAATT
>CAYNPP010000222.1:0-2604 GCA_964399095.1 uncultured bacterium
GAGCGGGTGGCTGTTAACCACCATGTCGCTGGTTCGAGTCCGGCCCGGGGAGCCATTTCCAACCCCTTATCAACTTACAAAATTATCTCACTTGCTGGATCGGGCGCGTAAACGTCTCATCCCGCCTAGCCAACGATCAATGTCGTCACCCTTACGACGAACATAATTCTCCACTTCAGGATGTGGCAAAATATGAAAACGCTCCTCTCTAACAGCGTCAACGACTATCTGGGCCAGCTCTTCGGCTTCGATAATACCATCTGTTTGGCCATCACCTAGACTCTTGGGTGCCATAGCCGTGTTAACCCCTTGAGGGCATAACACTGAGACTTTAATTCCTTCGTCACCGTGTGTAATAGATAAAAATTCAGCGAGTTTAACTGCGGCAGCCTTACTAACTGTGTACGGCCCGGAACCCATGGCAGCGAGCAGGCCTGCTGCTGATGCCGTATTTAGCAAATAACCCTCGCCTCTCGTCAACATTGATGGCAATACCGCCCTGGCAGCGTACAGGTGTGCCATGACATGAAGTTCCCACTGCTTTTGCCAGACCTCATTACTGGCATCAGTTAACAAACCTTCAGATGAAGCCCCTGCGTTGGAGCAAAATAGGTCTACCCGCCCATACCGCTTGAGCACATAATCAACAAGAGTTTGTACTTCGGATTCATTTGTCACGTCACAGGCCTGTCCTTCCGCCCCCGTCTCACTGGCAACCTTCTCCAGTGCTGATCCATCAAGGTCTGCAAGCACAACTGCCTCAGCTCCTTCAGCAAGGAAAGCTTTGGCCATTGCCGTGCCAATACCGCCACTGCCGCCTGTTATAATTGCTACTCGGTTCGTCAATTCCATTCTTACCTATCCTTTGGCCAACGTTCCACCAACACACGTAGGACGAGCCTAAGTGTCGGAAAACGATTTATCAAGCTGAGGGGCTACTTCTACCATCCACCTCCCTCAACCGTTGAGCTAATCAAGAAATAAGATTATCTTTGCCTTAGCAACTTGTTAGGGAAGGAAAGCTAAAATGTCAGGCGACAAGGAATCCATCACCCTGGAAATAAACTCGGACGCCAAGGAAATGCTCTCGTCGATTGTCGACAAATATAATCTTCCAGACACGTCCAAAGCTATTCGCTGTCTTCTGGACTATACTGCAGAGGAAGGTAACTGGGACACGATCTTTAAAAAAATTAGATGCCGTAGGTGCTAAAAATCTAATCTTCTATGACGGGTTTAAATTATTAAAAGCTAATCCCTGGAACTGGTTGTGGTGCACGGTATTTACGATCTCCGTGTATCATCAGCACTACCATCGTATCAAACTTTCAAGATGACGTTGAATATACCGGTCTTCACACCGTCTTCTCTCGTTTCGTCAAACGGTACGATTAAACTCATTCTCCCTCCTAGGTTTAACCGTTGCAGAAGATGGTCGGCCTCATTCAACTGTTCCCCAGCAAAATACATCTGAGTAGTAAAAGATGAGGTTTCTTTAAAAGTTACACGAACATGAATATGCGGAGGGCGCACCCAACTTCCCATAGCAGGGTAACTTCCCGGCTTAATCGTTATGAAACGATACTTACCTTGCTTATCAACCCGAACCCGGCCATATCCTTGAAAGTTTGGATCCAACTGTCGCTCAACACCCCGATCTCTAGGGTGAGCATAACGCCCAATAGAATTGGCTTGCCAAATTTCAACGACCGCCCCCGTCAAAGGTTTGCATTTCTCGTCCGTCACTTGACCTAGAATCTCTATTACCTCTCCAGATGCTCGTGTTGAACCTCCCTCAATCCGGGTTAGGTCGGCATCTAGTTCGCCAAACTCAACAGGATAAAACGGCCCCTCGATCTGAGAAGGTGTCACAATACAACTGGCACCCAACCCAATCGATGACATACCGCTTCCAAGCACCAATCCCGCGAGGACACTACGTCGGCCAATCATGCGTACTCAGAACCTAGAAGATTATGTTTTAGGATGAAAATATCGACCATCCCAACTGTTCCTATAAACAAGTTCGAGGTCATCCTTTAACACCACCGGCCCCCACACCAGCAACTAAATACCGCTGAATCACTATAAAGAAAATCAGAGCCGGAATAGTCACCATAACACCCGCCGCCATAACAACTCCCCAGTCAAGAAACGAGGAGTCCATCAAATCCTGTACTCCAACTGGGAGTGTTTTGAGCTTATCGGAAGAAATCATTATTCGCGCAAATAAATAGTCGTTCCAGGCAACTATAAATGTAAAAATTGAAGTGGCGATAACGCCAGGAAGCGCGAGAGGAACTATTACATACCGTACCGCCTGGGCCCGTGTAGCACCATCAATTAAAGCGGCCTCCTCTAATTCTAAAGGAATAGATTGGAAAAAAGAACGTAGGAGCCACAAACTAAACGGCAACGCAAATGCGGAATAGCCAAGTATCAGACCAAAATGACTATTGTTCAAACCAAGGCCACGCATAAGTATAAAAAAAGGTACCACGATCATAATGGGAGCCATCATGTACGTGAACAAGGTTGTCGCAGCGAAGGTCTCTCGTCCCCAAAACTGGAACCTGGTTATGCTATACCCCGCCAAGGTTGCAA
>CAYNPP010000223.1:0-915 GCA_964399095.1 uncultured bacterium
CCGGAGGACCTAGTTCCGAATATACTAAACCGTGGTACGACGGGTCCGGTTGCGTGAAATTTTCGAAACGACCACTAGTCCAATCAAAGTTGCCACCATCGACCACTATTCCCCCGATCGCCGTACCATGCCCACTAATAAACTTCGTCGTGCTATGCGTGACAATATGCGCGCCAAATTCAAGAGGTCTGCATAAATAGGGGCTCGCAAATGTGTTATCGATCATAACCGGAATGTTGTATTCCTTAGATATCTCGGCTTGATCTCCTTTCGAAATTCTTCAGGATGTGTCGGGTCAACAAACGTCGACGTAATACCCATTCTTGGGAACGTATGGGCATACTGGTTAGATGTCCCCCCGTACAACCGGTTGCTCGTCACGATGTGGTCGCCTTGCTCGCACAATGCCATAACTGCCATCATTTGCGCTGCATGACCGCTACTTGCTGCCAACGCCCCGACTCCGCCTTCAAGGTCGGCAACCCGCTGTTCAAGCACGTCATTTGTTGGATTCATAATGCGCGTGTATATATTCCCGAACTCTTTCAGCGCGAACAGATTTGCCGCGTGTTCGGTGTTTTTAAATTGGTAACTCGATGTATGGTATATTGGGACCGCGCGACTCCCCGTGACCGGGTCCGGGACCTGGCCAGCATGTAGTTGCCGAGTGTTAAAACCGTATTTTCGTTGGTTGTTTTCGTCAGAACCCATTTAATTCTCCTCTCGGGCGCTTCAAAAGAATTGAAGGTAATGTGGTGCACTTTAGCCCTAGGGTACCCTATCCGGCAAGTGCGGTCGCGTAGACTACGAGTTAAAATCCCATTTTTTGACGTGAAGCACGGAAACGCGTAGGTACCAAGATGTCTCCGCATTTCTGAACTTTTTTGGACTCCAACAAGTTTCTCATTTAAGCCT
>CAYNPP010000223.1:925-2593 GCA_964399095.1 uncultured bacterium
CCCTCCGGGGACTACATCTTCCTATATTGTTTGTAGAAACTAGGAGAGGACATCTAGAAAAATGGAGACACCAAAAACGAGCTAATATTGAGGTAAGGAAAGCTAGACCTTTCCATCGGACTTCATGCCCCTTGACATTTTTTTTTAAAACACATAAGAAGCCAACCGGCGATGTTACAATCACTAACAGCAAAAATGAAGTTTTTCCGTTTCTGCCTGGTAGTCGGCGTGCTGGGGGCCGTCATTGCAGGAACAACGGCGGCTGAGCATGTACACGCCACGCACGGCACCCAGGACTTTGAACATGACTGCGAAGTCTGTATCACGGGCTTCTCTTATACAACGCTTCTCGCGTCGGGCGTATCTTTCCTCCTAGGGAGTTTCCCTACCGGCGACGTTGTTTCAGGTGCTCAAGAAACGCCGACGGCCGTATCGTTGACGATTCTTTCCGCTCGAGCTCCTCCAGCCTCGGCCTAAAATCCACTTAGGCATGAGCGGCGAGAAATCGGCGCTCTCTACCCCTTTTAATTCAAATATACAGGGCAAGCGCACGCGAAGCCGAATCAAGTTCGGGCTACGCGCGCGCGTGACGCCCCTGATTCCTGGATTCGACGGCCTCAGAAGCCTGAAATTCAGAGGAGGATTTACGGATGTTACCCCTTTCTCGCCACTTTCGCCTGGTCACATGTGCATACTTATTTTTTTCCATGCTATTATTTGGCTCCGAGGCTCACTCTCACGATCATAGGCGGCCGGTTTCGAGTGCAGATTTACAAACCTGGCAAGACAGAGTAACCGAGCTTGAATCTGTTGTAGAGCGGTTACAGAAGGCCATTACAAGTATGGAGAGCCAGGATCCTACTGCAAGTCCGGAACCCGCTACAACACCCGAAATCCGGCCGGCACAGAACACGATGCCGCCAAAATCTCCCGTAATCCCTGCCTTGGACCGAGCCATGGGTGATCTGGCGCTTCCTCGATTGGATTCGAGACAACCCGGGATCTGGCGCCAACCTTTGGGAAGGCGGGCGCAACTGCGGTTGATCGATCTATCGGTACTGGGATCATTTTATGCCGGAGGGGCAAGCGAACGTGACGCCGCTACCGCGACCATCAACACGGGCGGACACGGCCCAAAGAACCGGGGGTTCACATTAGGCCAAATCGAATTCTCCCTTGCTGGAGCAGTGGATCCCTACTTCACGGCAGAGACGCATTTCCTTGCTTTAATAAATCCTCAAGATGGGGAAACTACCATCGAACTTGAGGAAGCCTTTGCAACCACAACGGCCCTCCCGTACGGTCTGCAAGTGGAGTTCGGCCAAATCAAAACGGAATTTGGTATCGTCAACCCACAACACAGTCATTCGTGGGATTGGATCGACCAGCCCGTTATAAACTCGCGGCTTTTTGGTAATGACGGACTCCGCCAGGCAGGATTTCGAGCGTCTTGGCTTACTCCGACCCCCTGGTATTCCGTTCTAAGTGTCGGCGTCCAAAACGCTGATGGGGCCAATATGTTAAGCTTCCTCGGTGGTGAAAACCACGATCACGGTGGCGGACACGACGGCCACGACGAGGATGACCACGACGAGGACGACCACGACGAGGACGACCACGACGAGGACGCCCACGACGAGGACGACCACGACGACGAACCTGGGGCGG
>CAYNPP010000224.1:0-1652 GCA_964399095.1 uncultured bacterium
GGCAGCTGGAGCATTGCACTACCTAAGCCCCAAGAAATAAGAACAAAAAACATACTAAAGTGACTAATCAGAACTATAAAAAGTAACTAATTTTTTTTAACTCATTGAAATAACTTCATAAAAAAAGAAGATGGTGACCCCGGCAGGACTCGAACCTGCGACCGTCGGATTAGAAATTTGAATTACCCATAAATTTCTTGGTCTCTCCAAGAGGTTGAAATCAAACCATTATTGGCTGATTTCTGCGATTCTACGACGGTTTGGAATCCACAGTCAAGGGTAAAGTGACACAGTTAAAAACAACCTTACATTGTTTATTCCGCACCGGATTCCGCACCAAAATCCGACGGTCGGCCTAGAGCATCGGATCTTTAATCCGACGGTTTTGTATCATCAATATTTTTGGGATGTTTAGGCTTACGGACGTAAGCTTTAGGATTGCTCTCAACCTTGTGGCCAAGGGCATGGCGTAATTGCCAGGAGGGATCGCGCTTCTTCGGAGTGGTTCGCTTGCGGGGTTTCTTTGGCACGGTTAATATTCACGAACTTATAAGTGGGAGGAAATTATGACGCCAAAAGAAATAGTTTTGGGTGGCTATAAGTTGTTTGCTGAGGGCGATATGGAAAGCCTTAGCAAAATTAATCATAAAAATGCAGTAATGAAAGTAAACGGAGACCACGAATTATCGGGGGAATATCACGGATTTGATGATTTTCTGAATAATTTCTTGGCAAAGATACCAATCAAATTCCCGAACTTTGACTTGGATATTCTGAACGTTACAGCAGAGGAAAACCGAGTTATTGTTCATGTGAAATATACTGCTGACAATTTAGATGCGGAGAGTGTTCACATGTTTGTAGTGGAAGATGGGTTGCAAACGGAATTTCGCTTAGTTGATGATTCACAAATAATAGCAAAGGCCCTGAGTGGCTGACCAATTCCGAGTGGCGTGTTTAGCTCATGCCGCCTTGAGGACCTGCCCGACCTTGGCAACCTTCTCTAGCCGTCATTGTCAGACCGAGTGCAGCAGCCAAAGGGCATCTGCTTCCGCTGTAATACGGACATACTTTTCAACGCCTTATCGACGTCGGACTTAACAGATATTTGCATGGCTAATTCACCAAATGTTAAACGGGTTGGTGTATAGCGTTCCGTAACTGTGACAACGTTTGGAGGTACTTATGGTTGAGCCAGTACCATTTTCAAATAATCAACTCGATCGCCTGATTGAAAAAAATAAAAAGATAGTAGCCAAAAAATTAGCCCGAAAGCCTAACTCTAATAACGAGAAACATGATGGCGAACTGAACAGGCAAGCCCATCGTGAAACCGTGCTTCCACAAAACACTTCGGTTGGTAAAAACACTAAAAAGCTAGACGTATCCTGCTAACGTAGCTTATGAATTAGACGATCAAGATAGAAGCGTGCCTTTTCAGCATCCTTCAACGGATTGCTTTTGTCGCGAAGCCGCCACGAACTCGCCATTACCAAGCTGTTGTAAAATTTCATCGCTATTTTTTTTGGGATTCTCCATTCCAGGAAAACATTCAATCTCTACTAAATTTCTTATTTAGACCACATTTCGAACTAGATTTTACCATTTAGATTTTCGATCCTTCGTGCTCTCAATTCCAAGAGAGGCGGGGG
>CAYNPP010000224.1:1662-2582 GCA_964399095.1 uncultured bacterium
CACTCTTGCAACCTCTTAGGTCAAAAAATGGGTTACTTGTTCTTGAAATTCAGATTTGGAATAGCGCTCCTAAGTTGGTTGATTGTTTTATAATTTGACCAACTTATTATAGCCAACTCTTGCTTATCTCGTTGAGCGCGTTTTTAGCAGGCAAATAGTTGGGATCGTATTCCAAAGCTCGTTCAAACAAACGTCTAGCCTCTAATATTTTTCCTTTGTCCAACAGAATCTGGCCCAGAGTGTAATGAGAAAATTGGTAGCAGCAATAACGTTTAGCGCTGATGGCCTTCCTGAGCCATGGGATAGCCTCATCCGCACGACCCTGCCAAGTCAAATAAACGCCAATATCGTTGTATGGGTTTCCAAACTGTGGATCAATTGTGATGGCCTTCTTACATTCAGAGATTGCTTCATCGATGTTCCCGAGATGACTGAGTGACCAGCCAAGGAACGTAAGACCTTCCGCTGTCGGGCGAATGGAAATCGACTGGCGAAACAACATAATTGCCTCGGGATATGCGCCAACGATATGGAACACATACCCCTTCGTCCACAAGTGTTCGGCAAGATCGGCAGGAGGATCTTTCCATTGCGCTGAAATTGTTCCTGCTTGCATGGTAAATATTATCGCCGCAGCTAAAGCGCAAACTAATGATCGGAGAGCCATGGCTATATTATACGGCCATCGTTATCAAGATGACCAACATATTATGTAGGGCGGTACTGCGACCGATTATAGTTATGTTCACCATATTTTAAACCCGTTGGTATATGTCTATGGGCTTCTAGCTAACTACTTAGAGGTACTAATGGTGAATTCAGCATCACCCCTGCCCCGTTTCAAAGTTGAAATAGTGAAAAAAGTAAATCCAAATCCAGACTATAAGAACGAGGAAAAGTATAATGAACAAAACCAGAAA
>CAYNPP010000225.1:0-2569 GCA_964399095.1 uncultured bacterium
GCCGCCCATCATTGTGAGCGAAACCCGGCCAGGTTCTGGGGCTTTATGGTTAGCTTTGTGATGGATTCGCCATAGCTGGTCTCGTAGCGTAATTCGCCGTGCCTTAAGCATTGCTGGCATGAACAGATTGATTTGGCCAAGACGTATTCCATGATTCGCCAGAGCTTTTCGATCCTCATTGGACAATGTCCGAAGGAGGTCTGCGGCCCCTTTTCTTTCTGTGTTTCCAACTCCTTCTAACAGTCGGAAAGCGATACCGCGCACCGGTCCCGATAGAGCGGTGTCGCGGGCGTGCAAAAGTGGCGCAAACTGTTTCTTAATGTGGTTTCGTATCCAAGTTTCAAGACGGTGGCGAACCATGTTACGTACGTGTCCATCTATCATTTTGTCAGCAATTGGCGTTACTTTGGGTTGTAGAGGGGATTGCCCGGGTAACAAGCGTGCGACTGGGGCTCCGTCCCAGACAATGTGGAGGTCTGTGCCCAATTGGAAATTTTGGTCGTGTCCTTTACTTAGGGCGAGTGCTTGAGCATGAATTTTTGGTGCAAGCACGTTGTGGACCGCGCTTTGGACTAACACATGGGGACGCGGTTCCTCGGGATTATGAGGAATGAGATTTAAACCCTGAAGTCGACCGACTGGTTCCCCAGCAATATCAATATTACCATTAGGCTTGATATTTATGGGGGCGTCCTGCCCCTGTTTAAACCCTTTCACTATGACGCTGGCACGTGTATCTACAAAGCGCTGAGTTAGACGTTCGTGAAGCGCGTCCGATAAACGATTTTCAATAGCTCGTGTCCGTTCCTGAAGATTTACCGGATCTTTTACCCAGCCCAATCTATGGGCGACGTAATTCCAAAGGCGAATATGAGCGATGCGTGCTGCTAGCGTTTCAATATCACCCTCGGTTTCATCAAGCCGGTTAGCCATCTCATGTACCCAGTCATTCGGCAAGACCGAGCGTGGCCCCGAAAGGTAAAGATAGAGCTTGGTCTGCAGTTTGATATGTTCGTCCGTGAGTATTTTTCGGAAATCAGGGATCGAACATATTTCCCAAAGCAGGGACACTGCCTCAAAGTTCTTTGCACGTGCCAGAACGTCGGGATCACTTATCAACACGCGCAGTGATGCTATATCCTCGGCATCGCGCGCTCTCATCAATTGAGGCGAGGGTGGGTCCAGTTCTAAGGACTGCAATAAATGTTGTGTGGATCTGAAATTCAGTTGCGAGTTTCGCCAATAAATTTTGTTAAGTGCCGGGAACGAGTGCTGCTCAACTGCTGCTACAGTATCAGGGTGTAGTGCGCCAGCATCGGCGGTAGTGCCAAAGGTGCCGTCACGCATGTGACGTCCGGCCCGACCAGCAATCTGTGCGATTTCCGTTGCCATTAAGTCGCGGAACGTTTTCCCATCGTATTTTCTCAGCTCGGCAAACGCTACGTGATTTACATCCAAGTTGAGCCCCATCCCTATCGCATCCGTGGCGATCAGATAATCGACCTCTCCGGCTTGAAACATACTCACCTGGGAATTCCGTGTTCGCGGGCTTAACGCTCCTAGGACAACAGCGGCTCCTCCACGGAGACTGCGCACGGATTCCGCAATCATATACACGTCGGATGCGGAGAAGGCTACGATAGCACTACGCGGTTGTAGCCGAGTGATTTTCCGTTCCCCGGCATAGCGTAAATCTGAGAAACGTGGGCGTGAAACAAATTCAATTTCCGGGATCAGAGCCCTTAAAAGAGGTGCAATCGTAGCTGCACCGAGAAACATGGTTTCAGAAAAGCCGCGTGCATGCAAAAGGCGGTCGGTAAATACGTGGCCGCGTTCAGGGTCGGCTGCGAGCTGGATTTCATCGATGGCCACGAATTCGACCGTTAGGTCACGAGGCATGGCTTCGGTCGTACATATGTAATATCTGGGGCGGTGGGGGATTATCTTCTCTTCGCCAGTCACGAGTGCAACGCTGCCTGCCCCCCGGACGGCGACTGCTTTTTCGTATATCTCGCGAGCTAAAAGCCGCAGCGGACATCCTAGAATGCCGGAGGCATGACCAAGCATGCGCTCAACGGCTAAGTGTGTTTTCCCTGTGTTAGTAGGGCCTAGGACCGCTGTGATCCGGCCATGGGCTTGTGTTTGCTTCATGTCGGTCAAAGATGGCTTCTAGTTGGTTTTAACGCAAGTAATTCTCGCGTGGGGCGAGCACTTGAACCAGCTGGTCAAATACCTCATATCCTGGCAGATGGTATTTTGTGGGTTGGCTCTATCTTGCCAATATAGACGGTTACTTCAGGGGTAGTGTTATGAACAGTAAAACCAAAGGTAGTGACACAGCTAAAGAGGGTACGGAAACGAAACCGTTCCAGGCCGAGGTCGGCAAGATACTCGATTTGGTTGTAAACTCTCTTTACAGTAATAAGGAGATTTTCTTGCGAGAGTTAATCTCTAATGCATCAGATGCGTGTGATCGAGTTCGTTATGCTGCAATCACAGATCCAAACCTTATAAAAGAAGATCCCGAACTTTCCATAATAATCTCTGTAAACAAAAAGGCTCGCAATAT
>CAYNPP010000226.1:0-2563 GCA_964399095.1 uncultured bacterium
CAGAACTGGATTCGGCATTCCTACTTCTCGTTGAGGCACAAATTATCTTACCTCAAGGTGGCGCGACACAAGGGTCTTACACCTTTAAACATGCGCTACTCCAAGATGCCGCATACGATAGTCTGTTGAAGGAACCTCGTCGCCAATTCCATGACCGCATCGCCGACGGCCTCATCTCTAACTTTCCGGACGTAGTTGCGAAGACACCCGAACTTCTCGCATCCCATCTGGCCAGGGCGCAGCGTTTCGATGAGGCAGTCCATCATTGGAGGGAAGCTGGACTTCGGGCAACCCGTGCTTCGTCAAATCAGGAAGCAATAAACCATTTCGAGGTTGCACTGGAATATCTCGAAAAGGAAAACAAGTCATTCTCACGAAACAAAAGGGAGCTTGAGATTCAAACTCCACTTGCAATGGCAATGACCTCTCTTCACGGCCATGGGTCACCAAAGACAGGTTCGGTTTATGAACGCGCATTCAAATTAACACAAGGTATGGATTCTCCGCCTGAACTGTTCCAGATACTTTACGGCCTCAGTTCAAACCGGATGAATAGCGACCGGTTCATGGAAGGGCTAGCCATAGCAAAAGAGCTGGCGGCTTACGCTGATAAATCGGAGGACAAAGCCGGAAACGCCGTAGCACACCGCTGGTACGGGCACTACCTGTTTTGGCCAGCTGATTTAGAGAATGCAAAAATCCATCTGGAAAAAGCCATAGCTGCATACGAAGAATTGAATTTCAACCGCTGGGTTGATGAGTATGGACAGGATCCAAAAGCAATGGGTTTAATTTACCTAGCCGGTGTGCGGATGTATCAAGGATTTATTGATGAGGGGAAAGAACTCATTCTTGAGTCAATTACTCACGCTAAATCTTTGGAATTTCCTTTTGGACTGGCTTTCTGCCATTGCTGCGCAGCTATATTTCTTCGCATGATATACGATGTCGATGCGGTTGAAACTCACGCGGAAGCGCAACTCAAAATTTCACTCGAAAAAAACTTTCCCTGGTTAACAAACCACGCACTTATATTTTCGGGCTGGGCCCAGCACCGCCACAACAAACCTGGCTCATTTGAGAAAATTGAAACCGGCATTAACCAAATAATCAGTTGGGGTTCAACACCGTTTGACTCCGTTGGCTACCACGTACTCGCACACCAAGAAGCCTGCATCAGTTCACATCGCTATGATCTCGCACATGATAAAATTGAGGATATCTTGAGGACTATAAAGTCCTTAGGATTAGACATAAATCTCCCAGAAGCGCTTCGCCTAAAAGGTCTTTGCACTTTGGGTCAAAATGGTTCTGCCACTTCGGAGGTCGAGGATTGTTTTCAGCAATCCTTAACACTAGCAAAAAAACACAAAAACAAAGTTTTTGAAATTCGAACTGCGATTTCCTTTGCGCAATTCTTAGGAGAAACAGAAGAACGACAAAGAGCGTACGATCTACTACACCCAATTTGCAAAACATTTACGGAAGGACTAAGTACTCCGCTCCTACTGGAGGCTGAGACTTTGCTCAACGAGCTACAATAGCCTGAGGGACGATCATCAACTCAGCCAAAGTAGTAGACCTCTGGCGAAAAATGTAAATGAGTATCAAGGACAAAAAAAAAGCCCCGCCAAAACGGGGCAGAAGTAAAACAATAACCAGAAATTTAATCAAAAAAACAAATTTTACGGAACAACCATGTAAACGTCGTAGCGCACATAAAGTCGTTTTCCGTCCTGATTTGGTCCTTGCACTTCTACTCCCTTGCCTACAAACACAACATCGTTCATCCACGCATACTTTTCTGCAGCAGTATGAACGGTTGGGCTCGTGATAAAATACCAATCGTCACCGTCAACAACTTCACCGTTCTGGAACTTTGCTCCACCCTCCTCAGTAAACTTTAAACGACCTGTGTACTCGACAAGAATGAGTGCACCATCATCCATCTCAACACTTGCACGCACATCTAGCTTCAGGGTTCCGTTGGGTAGCACGTACATCCAGTCACCAGACGGTTCAATAATTTTACCAGTGGAGCCATCTGCTGCCTTGACCCACCCACCGGGTGCGTCCCATACCAACCGGTCCGGAGCCACCGCTTGTGGAGCCAGGAGATCTGCTTCGTAAGTCATGACGTATTGGAGCGTTGGCGCAGGCACTTCCTGGGAAAAAGCGGTACTCACGGTAATACAGGTTAGACCCAAACCCATAGTTAGAAATCTAATACCTAAATTTAACATAACTTATGCCCTCCCTTTCCTGCCGCAAAAGACGCCTCCCACCATGAGAACTCGTTTATGAGAACGCTCATACTAAGGGTCTAAACAGTCCGTTAAGCGCCATGTGTCCTGGTTAGAATTCCTTCTACCAAGCCAATTTCCGCCAATCAGGTCGGGTTCAGGGGTATTTTTTGGCACAAGCGGGGGTTATAAATATAAAACAGTGGCTGAGTTTGTTCTAAACCACCATGTCGCAAGACCGTTTGAAACTAGAACAAACTATCCAGCTTTAAGCTTATGAATGCGGGAGTCATGGAGTCAGCTAGAGTTTTCCACACATT
>CAYNPP010000227.1:0-2540 GCA_964399095.1 uncultured bacterium
CCTCCAGTTGTTAGAGTTGCTTCAGCATCAACCTCCAGCCCCTCACTTGAATCATAATCCTTAAAAATCACAGTATTTCCATCTACAGCACCACCTAGGACAGGGCCATTAAACTGAGAGAGGTCAATAGACATTATTGCAACAATCTCCAGCTGCACACCTGTCCATACACCAGCACCCACAAGGACCTCACCATACACAGGAGTTTCTCCAGCATCAACTGTATTTGTAACCCCATTACTATCAAAGACTCCTATTTCATCGCCTATATCTAAACCGGTAATTGAGTCTTGTAAAATAATAAGATGAGACTCCCCAGTGTTAGCAAATTCTACTTGAAAATATTGGGCAAAGGTAAATGAGAATAATATCAGAATTAATGATTTATAATATAACATGCAACTCCCCCTTAAATTTATTTCCCCCGATAGTAAACGTACTATCAGGGGAAATTATAAAACATCGCTAACAATGTATGTTAGCTATATCACACTATTTAACAAGCATGATTTTCCTAGAACCCACCAAAATATCACCAACAACAAGCCTCATTACATAAATACCAGACGAATGATTACTTGCATCCCATGTAGCTTGATAAAATCCAGGAGTGATATAACCTTGACTTATTATATCAAGTAACTGCCCATTTGTATTGTAAACTTCCAATCGATGATTAGAGCTTATATGCATTCCCCATTCAATCGTTGTTGATGGATTAAATGGATTAGGATAGGCATAGCCAATGCTAAACTCCTCTGGGACAATCATCTCTTCATTTGAGAGAGGCTCACAATCAACGCATGGGTATGTAAATGTGGCACATTGCGATCCTGCTGCTATTGACTGAGCCAGTGGATCAGAAAGCACTATATCCTCGAAACATAACTCTGTTTCAAATGTTTCTGGAGCACCATCATTATTTGCCATGGTTACAACCATTGCATCAGAGAAAAATCCTGGAGCAACAGAGCCACCCGATAAATTAAATGATAGTAATGTAAAGTCTCCATCCTGCTCTGATCCAGATGTCTGGAAGCCTGATAATACAGACCCATTGGCTACACTTACAAAGCTGTAGTAATCAGGATCATCACTAATTGAAAACTGTAGACCTGCAACATCAACAGAGTTTGACATAATTATACCAAACTGTGTATCTGATATTTGTGCAAGTTGGAAATTCACAGCATAGGCAACATTAATTGATGTACTGTCGCCCGTAAAGAAGAATGCATTTCCGGCACTATCAGAAATAGCTGTTTCTGAACCATCTGCAGCGTCTCCTATACTAATCATACACTCTCCACCATTAGCATCTGCATTTACCTGATAGGTAACCTCAAGTACATCGCCAGCTTCTGCAGCAAGTTGCTGACCTGTTAAGCTGAATGCTAGAACCATTGCATCACTATCAGAGCCGTATGGATCCTGGCTGTTAACCTGAAAATCAGTCTCGGCAAGCAGCCCTAGAGCATCAACGTCAACAACAGATGCGCACTCAGGATTATCCTTTAAAAGGATTTGAAATCCTGCAACAGCAGTTGGATTATCCATGCTAATTGTTACTGTAAATTCACTTCCTTGATCATATAATCCTTCAGTATCTGAACTTAAGTATAAATTCACAAAGTCCATTGGTGAGGCAGAAATTTCATTAGAGTAATCAGATTCAGTTTCTGCAAATTGTGAGGTTACAACGTAGTAGTATGTTACCCCATTTGTTAAACCAGAATGAGTATATTCATTAACTTGCCCCGTTAGATTCGCTAGAAGTGTATATGCACCTCCCATACTTTCAGAAGAATATACATTATATCCTACAAAGGCCTCTTCCTGATCGGAGTTAACAAAGCTCCAAGAAAGTGCAATTTCTGAATCCCCCGGTGTAGCCTCTAAATCTTCAGGCACTGGAGCCTGGAAAGGTACCGGAGTAGCAGAAACCTCATCTGAGAAATCAGAGATCAATGTTTCTTCGCCATGAGTAAACACTGCTTTTGCAGCAAAGAAATACTCAGTGCCATTATCTAGCTCCATTACAGTGTATGTAAAGGTATTTGCATCTGTAGTAGCTACAAGCTGGTAATCAGCCCCAGATGTTACTGTCATATAAAGCTGATACTCAGTCACATCCTCTCTTGTATTTGTGTTGCCCTGTTGGCTGTCATTGCTACCCTGGTAATCAGTTAGCTCACCAGTTGTTTTTGAATCTGGAGCTTCAGATAATACAGTATCGCAGAATCCAAATGGATCCTCACATTCCATACCACAGTCACCACAGTCACATCCAAATGTCTCACAATCAAAGAAGAAACCGAACGCCCCATCATCACAGTAGGTATCTCCTAGCCAGTCAACACACGCAGCCCCCAAATCTTCTCCACAAATATCTCCTGCGTCATTTGCTATTCCACATACAAGGCAATCGTAACTCGAGTATACTGGATCAAATGGATCAAATTCCTGACCCTGACAATCAATGGCATCAGGAAAACCCTGAGGCTCATCCCATGTAAGGACTACTTTCTCATCCATACCTA
>CAYNPP010000228.1:0-2243 GCA_964399095.1 uncultured bacterium
ATGTTCGGATAATCGGCTGCGACATTACCGAAACCGGCCGAGGCGGCATTGACATCAATGGCGGCGATCGTCAGGCTCTCCGTCCGGCCAACCATGCAGCAATCAATAATCATATCTGGCGCGTTGCACGTTGGCGTCGCATGTATAGTCCTGGCATTCATCTCAGCGGCGTAGGCAATCGCGCAGCGCACAATTTAATTCATGATCTCCCTCATTCGGCCATTTTATTCTCCGGCAACGATATGATTATTGAATTCAACGAAATTCACAGTGTCTGCTACGAAGCCAACGACGCTGGGGCGATCTATACAGGGCGTAATTGGACTTGCCGGGGGAATATTATTCGCAACAATTTTTTCCATGACATCCACGGCCTTGGTGGCCGCTTTGCCATGGGTGTGTATTTGGACGACATGTTTTCTTCAGCCGAAATCTACAACAATTTGTTCTATCGAGTGATTAATCCCGTCATTATTGGTGGTGGCCGCGATAATTCGGTGACCAATAACATCTTTGTCGAGAGTAGCCCGGCAATTACCGTCGATGCACGGGCCTTGCAAAGCTGGGCGGATTATCATGCGGACGCTTGGCTCGCGGAGCAGAAGGAAAAAGGTACTATTTCTGGTATTGCTTTCAATCAGCCACCCCACAGTGATCGTTACCCGCGTCTTGCGAATATTTTAGCTGGTATACCAAAGGCACCTGAAGGGAACGTGATCGCGCGCAACATCAGTTTCAACGGACGCTGGGACAACATTGCTCCCGACGCGGCCCAATACATTCGAATTGAGGACAATTTGGTCGACGTTGATCCGCATTTTGTTGACTTGGAAAATGTCAATTTTCAACTGCGCGATGATTCGCCAGCCTTCGAACTGGGCTTTAATCGCTTTTCCATCAGCCGAGTCGGTTTGATTAATGACGAGACCCGTGCAAGTTGGCCCATTCAACACCAGGTGCGTCCCTTGCGTCGAGAACGACGACCCTTGCCCAATCCACCGGACACACTTCGTTTACCACACGTTTCTGGGAGGATAGAGATCGATGGTGTACTTAGCGATTCCGCATGGGGAGGTGAAAACGCAGCCATACTTGTAAATGAAAACTTAGTGGGGGACCGATCCTACGGGCTTGCTGGTGGTGAGAAAACCCCCGACAGCCTTGCCAGTCGAATGTGGTTGGTTCATAACGATACGCATTTGCTGGTGGCGATGGATAATCCAGTCAATCCTGTCCAACCGCTACGTCCAGGTAATATCTGGGGCCTCGATGATGCTATGGAAATCGCCGTTTGCAAAAACACTCCTGGAATTCGTTCACCCATTATTGTGCTGCGTGGTTTCCCATCCGGCTATTTCGAGAGTAGTCAGGAGGCGAATGCTTCTGCCCGTGATAGCCAGCGTGCCGCTAACGGTGTTGAGTATGCTTCCAAAATCGACAATCCCATTGGATGGACGGCGGAATGGCGAATACCCTTTGATTCTTTAGGTATTGATCCGACCAAAGACAAACTGCTGGCTTTTAATATTAGCGTTCGCAAAACTGCCGACAATCAATGGCGATTATGGCGCGGCACCGGGACCAATACGTGGGAAGTGTTCGAAGCTGGATTTGTTAAACTCTTTCAGAAGCGCTGAGCAATCGAGAAAATACGGAGAATTCGATCGAGAACGTTTTTGGTAGGAGGCTCCAACGAAATTGGCCGAGGGCTGTTAATTCTAATGGTTGTTTTTCTGTATTCGTAAGCAGATCGACTGTTTGGCTTTTATGAAATGGAAAATTCGCATTTGGAAAAATTCTATTAATCATGCCCAACGTCAAACAAGGCCATTATTGGACAAATTCACCGTTTTTCCAAGTACCACCGGCCAACACTGTTCCATCTGAATCGTAATAAATACCCTGACCGTTTCGTAGTCCGTCCTTGAATCTGCCTACGTACTTGTCGCCTTTATATTCGCTTTTTGCGAGGTGGTAATATGTACCGTCACCGTTGGGTCTACCGTTCTTGAACTCGCCTACGTACTTGTCGCCAGTCCATTCGCCGTCTGCGAGGTGGTAATACGTACCTTGACCGTTTTCGTTACCATCCTTGAACTCGCCCACATACTTGTCGCCACTCGCACGATAATAAGTACCATGGACATTTCGTATTACATCCTTGAATAAGCCAACATACTAGTCTACGGTAAAATAGAAGAAAAAGGAGTAAAAGCTGAAGCGCATATACCGATTTTCCCTTC
>CAYNPP010000228.1:2253-2525 GCA_964399095.1 uncultured bacterium
TCTTGTTCTTTTGCTTTTTCATTCCTTTTTCCTCCGTCCAACTCGTCTCCATTCGCATCTTAATAAGTTCCCTGTCCTTTTCGTAGTCCTTCCTTGAATCCTCCTACGTACTTGTCACCTTTCCATTCGCTGTCTGCGTAGTGATAATACGTACCTTGACCGTTCGGTTTACCATCCTTGAATCCGCCTACGTATGTATCGCCTTTCCATTCGCTGTCTGCGAGGTGGTAATACGTACCTTCGCCGTTTTCTTTGCCATCTTTCCACTCGCC